>CAMPJN010000060.1 GCA_946886875.1 uncultured Pseudomonas sp. | reverse complement strand
AGCAGAACATCAATCTGTTCTATTCGCCGACCCAGATCGCCAACGGCGAAGCGCCACAGGACACCCGCATCCGTGCCGGTGGCTTGGTCGAGATGGGCTCGGTGAAGCGTTCCAGCGACTCCCTGGAAACCGATTTCGTGGTCACCGACGGGGTGAAGAGCGTGACCATCCGCTACAGCGGCATCCTCCCGGACCTGTTCCGCGAAGGGCAGGGCATAGTCGCCATGGGCAAACTCGATGGCAGCGGCACCCTGATCGCCGATGAGGTGCTGGCCAAGCACGACGAGAACTACATGCCGCCAGAAGTCATGCAAGCCCTGGAACAGAGCGGCATGAAGCAACAGCATGACGCAGCCACTCAATCCAGCACAGCAGGAGGCGCGCAATGATCCCCGAACTCGGCCACCTGGCGATGATCCTCGCCCTGTGCATGGCCCTGGTGCAGGCGACCCTGCCGCTGATTGGCGCCTGGCGCGGCGATCGCCAGTGGATGAGCCTGGCGCAACCGGCGGCCTGGGGCCAGTTCAGCTTTATGGCGTTCGCCTTTATCTGCCTGACCTACGCCTTTATGGTCGACGACTTCAGCGTCGCCTACGTCGCGCACAACTCCAACAGCGCCTTGCCCTGGTACTACAAATTCAGCGCCGTATGGGGCGCACACGAAGGTTCGCTGCTGCTCTGGGGCTTGATCCTGGCGGGCTGGACCTTCGCCGTGTCGATCTTCTCGCGGCAATTGCCGGAAGAAATGCTCGCCCGCGTACTGGGCGTGATGGGCATTATCAGCATCGGTTTTCTGCTGTTTCTGATCGTTACCTCCAACCCCTTCGAACGCCTGTTGTTCAACACCCCGACCGATGGTCGCGACCTCAACCCGCTGTTGCAGGATTTCGGCCTGATCATCCATCCGCCGATGCTCTATATGGGCTATGTCGGCTTCTCCGTGGCCTTCGCCTTCGCTATCGCAGCGTTGCTCGGCGGCAAGCTGGATGCGGCCTGGGCGCGTTGGTCGCGGCCCTGGACCATAGTCGCCTGGGCCTTTCTCGGCGTGGGTATCGCCCTGGGTTCCTGGTGGGCCTACTACGAGCTCGGCTGGGGCGGTTGGTGGTTCTGGGACCCGGTGGAGAATGCCTCCTTTATGCCTTGGTTGGTCGGCACCGCGCTGATCCACTCCCTGGCGGTGACCGAGAAACGCGGCGTGTTCAAAAGCTGGACCGTGCTGCTGGCCATCGCCGCCTTTTCCCTGAGCCTGCTCGGCACCTTCCTGGTGCGTTCGGGGGTGCTGACCTCGGTGCATGCCTTCGCCAGCGACCCGGAGCGTGGCGTGTTCATTCTGGCGTTCCTGCTGCTGGTGGTTGGCGGTTCGCTGACCCTGTTCGCCATCCGCGCGCCTGTGGTCAAGAGCCAGGTCGGCTTCGCCCTCTGGTCGCGGGAAACCTTGCTGCTGGTGAATAACCTGATTCTGGTGGTGGCGGCCTCGATGATCCTGCTCGGCACCCTCTATCCGCTGGTGCTGGACGCCATGACCGGGGCCAAGTTGTCGGTCGGTCCGCCGTATTTCAACGCGCTGTTCGTGCCGCTGATGGGCCTGCTGATGGCGATGATGGCGGTCGGCGTCATAGTGCGCTGGAAGGACACGCCGTTGCGCTGGCTGCTGGGCATGCTCGCCCCGGTACTGATCGTCAGCATGCTGTTGGCGCTGGCGGCGACCTTCCTGGTCGGCGATTTCAACTGGGCGGTGCTGGGCGTCTGCCTGCTCGCCGCCTGGGTGGTGCTGGCCGGCCTGCGCGACCTGTTCGACAAGACCCGGCACAAGGGCCTGGTCAAGGGGCTGGGCGGCCTGACTCGCAGCTATTGGGGCATGCAGACCGCGCACCTGGGCATCGCCGTCTGCGCGCTGGGGGTGATCCTCACCAGCATGGGCAGCTTCGAACGCGATATGCGCATGGCACCGTGCGATTCGGTGGACATCGGCGGTTATCAGTTCATCTTCGAAGGCGCGGAGCATTACGAGGGGCCGAACTTCACCTCGGACAAAGGCACGGTACGCATCCTCGAGGACGGCCAACTGGTCTCGGTGCTGCATCCGGAAAAGCGCTTCTATACCGTGCAGCAATCGGTGATGACCGAAGCCGGTATCGACGCCGGGATCACCCGCGATTTGTTCGTTGCCCTCGGCGAGCCGCTGGAAAACGGCGCCTGGGCGGTGCGCGTGCATATCAAGCCGTTCGTTCGCTGGATCTGGTTCGGTGCGCTGCTGATGGGCCTGGGCGGTGTGCTCTCGGCCTCGGATAAACGCTACCGGATCAAGGTCAAAACCCGGGTTCGCGAAGCCTTGGGCATGGCGGAGGCGCAAGCATGAAACGTCTGATTTTGCTGTTGCCGTTGGCGATATTTCTCGGCGTGGCGCTGTTTCTCTACCGCGGCCTGTTTCTCGACCCGTCGGAGTTGCCCTCGGCGCTGATCGGCAAGCCGTTCCCGGCGTTCTCCCTGCCGGCGGTACAGGGCGATAAAACCCTTAGCCTGGCCGATTTCAAGGGCAAACCGGCGTTGGTCAACGTCTGGGCCACCTGGTGCGTGGCCTGCCGCGCCGAGCACCCGGTGCTGAACAAACTGGCGGAAATGGGCGTGACCATCCATGGCGTCAACTACAAGGACGACAACGCCGCTGCGCAGAAATGGCTGGTGGAGTTGCATAACCCCTATCAGCTCAATATCAACGACGCGCGCGGCACCCTGGGCCTGGACCTCGGCGTGTATGGCGCGCCCGAGACCTTTCTGGTCGACAAGCACGGCATCATCCGCCACAAGTACGTCGGGGTGATCGACGAGCGGGTCTGGCGCGAACAGTTGGCGCCGCTTTATCAAGAGCTGGTCGATGAGGTCGCGCAATGAAGCGTTGGCTCGGTGCCGCCGTATTGGGCTTGGCATTGCTTGGCAGCGCCCAGGCCGCCATCGATACCTATGAGTTCGCCAGCGAAGCAGAGCGCGAGCGCTATCGCACCCTGGTCGAAGAGCTGCGCTGCCCCAAGTGCCAGAACCAGAATATCGCCGACTCCGATGCGCCTATCGCCATGGACCTGCGCGCGCAGATCTTCCGCATGCTCGAAGAGGGCAAGAGCAACGAGCAGATCATCGAGTTTCTGGTCAGTCGCTACGGCGATTTCGTGCTGTACAAGCCGCCGGTGACGGCGCGCACCCTGTTGTTGTGGTACGGCCCGGCGGCTTTGCTGATCGGCGGTTTCGCGATGCTCGGGGTCATAGTGCTGCGTCGTCGTGGCAAGCAGAGCGTCGCCCCCAGCGGCCTTTCTGCGGATGAACAGCAGCGTCTGGCTGCGCTGCTTAATCAACAGCCCACCAATCAACCGCCTGTGGAAAACAAAGACTGATGATCGAATTCTGGTTGTGCGCCGGTTTGCTGTTGCTGGCGGCCTTGGCTTTTCTGCTGCTTCCCGTGGTGCGCGGGCGTAAGGCGCAAGCCGAAGAGGACCGTACCGCACTCAATGTGAGCCTGTATCAGGAGCGTCTGCAGGAGCTGCAAAGCCAGCACGCTGCGGGCGCGCTCGACGCCCAGCAACTGCAAGCCGGTCGCGACGAGGCGGCCCGCGAGCTGCTGGCCGATACCGAGGGCGCTCAGGGCCAACCGCGCCAGCGCGTGCTCGGCAGCAAGGTGCCGCTGACCGCCGCCTTGTTGATGCCGCTGTTGGCTTATGGCCTGTATCTGCACTGGGGCGCGATCGACGATGTCGAGCGGGCGCGAACCTTCGCTGAACAGCCGAAAACCATCGAAGAAATGACCGCGCGCCTGGAAGCCCAGGTGAAGAGCGAGCCCGATTCGGCAGAGGCCTGGTATTTCCTCGGCCGTACCTATATGGCCCAGGAGCGCGCGGGCGACGCGGCCGCGGCTTTCGAACGGGCGGTGAACCTGAGCGAGCGCGCGCCCGAGCTGTTGGGCCAGTGGGCGCAGGCGCTGTACTTCGCAGGCGAGCGGCAATGGAGCGAGCAATTGCAGGCGCTGACCGACGAAGCGCTGCGCGCCGATCCGGCCGAAGTGACCAGTCTCGGTCTGCTCGGTATCGCCGCCTATGAAGAGCAGCGTTTCCAGCAGGCCATCGATTACTGGCAGCAATTGGTCGCAGCTTTGCCGCCGCAAGACCCGTCGCGCGCGGCCATTCAAGGCGGCATCGAACAAGCCCGCAAGCGCCTCAATCCGCCGGCGGCCGACGCCGCGGTGGCTTCAGCGCAGACCTTGACCGTTACAGTCGCGTTGGCCGATGAGCTTAAGGGCAAAGTGCAGCCCGGCGATGCGGTGTTCGTCTTCGCCCGCGCGGTATCCGGCCCACCGATGCCGTTGGCGGTGAAACGCCTGACCGTGGCCGATCTGCCGGCCGAGGTGAGCCTGTCCGATAGCGATGCGATGATGCCGCAGCTGAAGATATCCGGCTTCGAGCAGGTGCAACTGCTGGCGCGTATCTCGCGCAGCGGCAACGCCACGGCCGGCGAATGGATAGGCAGCAGCGAGCCGCTGGCCAGCAGCACCGTCGAGCCGCAGCACCTGACCATCGACACCGCCGAGGGCCAAGGACAATGAAACACCTGCTACCGCTTGCCTTGTCCATCGCCTTGTCCGGCCTGACCGGTTGCGCGGTGCACAGCAATGCACCGATCAGCCAGAATCCCGTCATCAGCAAGTCCCATCCGCGTTACGCGCCACCGCCAGGGGCGGAGAGTCATTGGGATGCGGGGTTGGGCGTGTACGTGGTCGGTGGCGCCCGCGATCTGTACTACCGCGAGCGCACCTACTATCGCTGGAACAGCGGCTGGAGCTGGTCCAGCAGCCCGAATGGCCCATGGCAGCCCACCGACAGCAGTGGCGTGCCGCCGGGCTTGTATCGGCGTTACGCGCAGTAATAGCCGGGCGCCCGTTAGCCTAAAGCCTGCCGAAGGCTTGTCCACCGTCTGAGCGTCAGCGGTGGACAAAGCTTCGCTATGTCCACCCTACAAAAGCATCGCCACTGCCAACCAACTTTGTCGCTTCGTCGATCAATGCGCGGGGCAGGGCGTGGCCGGGCGGCTTTCGCCGGGTAGTTCGAAATCTTCGATCAGACGACAAATAGCCTGACCATCGGGGGCGCATTCGGCTTTGCCGGCCCAATCGTCGAGCGCGTTGTGCATCACCAGAGCCAGGCGCTGGCATTCGTCGATATGCGCTTGCAGTGCGACCAGGCGTTCGCGCATCAAATCGCGCACTTCGGCGCAAGGCGCGGAGCCGCTGTCGGCACGGGCCAGGATCGCCTGCACATCCTTGAGGCTGAAACCCAGACGGCGGGCCCGGGCGATAAAGCGCAGGCGCTGCAAATCGCTTTGGCTGAACTGTTGATAGCCGTTGTGCGGATCGCGCGAAGGCCGCAATAGCCCGAGTTCGCTGTAATGGCGTACGGTTTCGGCGCTGACCTCGGCGGCTTTGGCCAGTTGAGCGACACGCATGGATAGTCTCCGCAATGAAAAAGGGCCGCGCTAGGTTAAAACCCAGGTGCGGCCCTCAGGTCAAGCTGAACGCTTATTCGGCAATCTGCAACTTGCGCGCCTCGTGGTAGAAGTAGCGGATTTTTTCATACTCGAACGGCGAGTTGAGTTGGCCATAACGGAAGTTAACCGTGGAGCGTTGGTCGACTATTTCCAGCAGGGTGATTTCCGGGTGGGCGCGGCTGGCTTCGGCGACATTGAGCAGGTTAGCGTGGAAGTCCACATTGAAATCCACCACCAGGCCGCCGGTGTCGCGCAGATTGGAAGGGCCGAGTAGCGGCAGCATCAGGTAAGGCCCGGCCGGGGTGCCATAGAAGCCCAGGGTCTGGCCGAAGTCTTCGTTCTGTTTTGGCAGGCCTATTTTCGTTGCCGGGTCCCAGAGCCCGGCGACCCCGACGGTGGTATTGAGCAGCAGGCGCCCGGTGGTCTGCAGCGAACGTTTGCCTTTGAATTGCAGCAGGCTATTGAACAGATTGGGCACGTCGCCCAGGTTGCTGAAGAAATTGCTCACACCCTTTTGCACTATGGTCGGGGTGACATAGCGGTAGCCATCGACGATCGGCAGGAATACCCATTCATCGAAGCGGTAGTTGAAGTGATAGACCCTACGGTTCCAGGATTCCAGTGGGTCGTAGACCCGTAGGGCGTCCAGGCTGGAACGCTCGAATTCGCGTTGATCGAGTCCGGGATTGAATTGCAGATGCTCCAGCGGCTGCTTGAAGCCATCCTCGTCGACGTCGTGTTGCGCCTGAACCAGGCCGCTGACCAGCAGCAGGCCGAACAGTAGGGCGGTAGAAAAAGGCTTAGCCACGAAAGAACTCCAGCATGGCGTCGCTGTTGACGCGGTAATTGAGGTTGCCGCAGTGCCCGCCAAGCGGGTACAGGGTCAGGCGGTCGCCGAGGGTGCGGCGCAGGAAGCCCAGGTCACCCTTGCCGAGAATCAGGTCGTCGGCGTTGTGCATCACGGCGATTTTGTCGGTTTTCTTCAGGTAGTCCTCAAGGGCATAGAGGCTGACCTCATCGACCATATCGGTCAGGCTGCCGCCGTCATGACGGGCCCGCCACATTGGAATCAGCTGCTCGGTCAGGTAGCAATCGAAGTCGCACTGCAAGGCGCGCTTGAAGAAGGGCGTGAGGCTGGTGCTTTGGTTGATTGGATGCGCGACCGGAGTGATCAGGCCGCGGCGATTGATCAGGTCCGAGGTGAAGGCGATATCGGAAGCTGAAAAGCGAAAGGCGCTGCCGATCAGCATGGCCATCTGCTCGTCGGAGAGCTGCTCCTTGGACTGTTGAAAGTCATAGAGCAGCGCATCGTTGATGTCGATAAAGCCTCTTTCCTCAAAGTAATGCGTCAGTTTGGCCAGTACCGATTCATAGAAGGTGGTGCTGTTGTCGATGCCCTCGACCTTGGTTTGCACCAGGCGGTCGAGGTTGGTGAGGGAGGTGTAGAGGTTGACCGGCGGGTTGAGCAGCAATACCCGTTTGAAGTTGAAGCTACGCCGGGTTTCGTCGAGCTGGCTGACGAAGCCCGCGTGCAGCGCGCCCAGGCTGTAACCGGTGAGGTGGTATTCGCTGATCTGCAGGTTCGGGTGTTGCGCGCGTACCGCCTGCATGGCGCGATACAGGTCGTCGGCATCGTCGCTGGTGTAACCGGGCGTGGCGAAGCGCGAGGCCGACGCCATAAAGTCGTAACTGGTCGGCGACGACAGTTGCACCACGTGATAACCGGCGCCGTAGAACAACTTCTTCAGGTAATCCGCATGGCTACTCGAATAATGCGCGCCGGTACCGGCGATGATGAACATCAGCGGCGCCTCGCCTTTCTGTCTGGCCAGGCGATAGCCCATCTTGGTCACGGGCCAGAAATTCTCCGGCAGTTCGAACTCGCGTTCCGGGCGCAGTTTGACCTTGTAATCGTCCTGCCTGATGTCTTCGTCGTCAGGTAACTGCGGGCGAAGTTCCGGCGGGGTGGTGGCAATAGTTGCTTCAAACGGGTTGGTCAGAGGGTAGCCATAGTCTTTCAGGGCTATATCGGCTGCTGATAAGGGCAGAGCCAAAAACAGGGTGGAAGCCAGTGCAGCGAAACGCATCAAGTACCGCATTGCGTAATACCTTCAAAGAGCGCTAATAACCTGAGGTTATATGACAGCAGGATTTGCTTGGAGTGCCATCGTCTGCGATGTATTTGCCGCGCGCTGTAACGCCGAGCCGCTGAGGCGATAAACCGTCCATTCATCCAGCGGCTGGGCGCCGAGTTTTTGATAGAAGCCGATTGCCGGTGCATTCCAGTCCAGCACCGACCATTCCAGGCGCCCGCAACCCCGTTCCACGGCAAGCCGCGCCAGGGTATTCAGCAAGGCTTTGCCGAGCCCGGCGCCACGGGCGCTCGCGCGTACGTAGAGATCCTCCAGATATATCCCGGGCTTACCGAGAAAGGTCGAATAATTATGGAAGAACAGCGCGAAGCCGGCCGGCGTACCCTCGACTTCGCCGATCAGCACTTCGGCATAGGGGCGCGGGCCGAATAGGTGCTCGGCCATCTGCTCGGGATCGGCGATCGCCTGGTCGGCCAGTTTCTCGTACTCGGCCAGTTCCCGGATAAAACCCAGGATCAGCGGGATATCGCCGCGCTCGGCGGGGCGAATGTTCAATGGCGGCATAGTCATTCCGTTAACAGATGAAAGCGGGGCGGCGAGGCCCCGGTGGACAACCCGGGCGGGTGAATCCCCGGCAAGCAGCGGCCCCTGCTGGGCGGTGAGTTTCGATAGCGCATTGCACTATAGGGTGTTGTGACGGGGCTTGCGCGATTGCATTGCATTCTTAAGCAAAAGCCTGAGTCTTTTGCCAGGAAATAGCATTCCAGGCCTTCGCAGTTTGGCTTATTTCGCTTATATAGCTGCCCCCGGTTACTCTTGCACCCCGCCAATACCTGTCGTTTTCCCTGTTCGGAGTTTCATATGGCCCGTCTGTTCCCTTGGATTCTGCTCGCGTTCGCCGCCGCACTCTGTTTGGCCGGCAGCTATGGCTTGCGTTTCAATCTGATGGAAGCCGATCTCTGGGTGGGCCGTTGCGTCGAGACGCAGGATTATTGGGCCTGCGAGCTGCGTGCCACGCTCGGTTGGCTGATTCATACCCGCACGCTGGCCTGGAGCGCCTTGCTGACGGCAGTGCTGGCATTCGTTCTGCCGGGGCGCGGCGGCCGGCTATTGGCGGTGCCGGCGTTGCTCCTGGGTTTGCCCGCGCTGGTGTTGTACAGCGCTAGCCTGGCGGTGTTCGCTGTGCTGTTGGCGTTGCTGCGCCTGGTGCGGGCGCCGCGGGCGACGGTTCAGACGAGCTGAACCCGGGTTACCCGCAAGCTGCGCCACAGTGCGGCGAGCAACAGCGCGCAGGTTATGGCCCAGCCGATTGCCTGGCGATTGCCCAGACCTTCCTGCAGCAGCTGCGGCGCTATGCCGCCACCAATCAGCAGCGCCAGCAGCAGGACTTCCCGGCGCGGCGCGGCGACCGGCCGGCACAGGTAAACCAGCGCCGGTAACAGCAGTGCAGCGCTGGGGAAGCTGCGGTAGCGCGCATCCACCACCAGAGCCAGCATCATCGCCGCGCCGGCAAAGCCGGCGGCGAGCAGCCACCAGCCGGCTCGCGCGTCCAGCCAGGCAAACAGCTGGTTACGCCAGCCGCGCCTGCCGCTCAAGGCTAGCAGTGCGTGCCCCAGCACCAGAACATTCAAGATCAACAACGCCGCCGCCCATAGCCATTCGCCGGGATAGAGGCTGGTGACCCAGGCCAGCTCGCCCCATAAGCCGATGCAGGCTGCACCCAGAGCGGCGATCAACGGGATGCCCAGGGCGCTGCGCTTGGCTTGCGGCGCGCCGGCAATGGCCAGCGCGGCGGCAAATACCAGCACGCAGCCGACCAGCCAGAGGCGCCAATGCGGCAGATCGGAGACTGGACCTGCGAGTATCGCTTTGTCCTGGCGATCGGCATCGAACAAGCCCCAATAACCGCCCGCGGCGCCTTCACTGACGCGCTTCCAGGGCTGGTCGAAGGCTTCAATCAGGTTGTAGCGCCAGCCATGCTGGTCGGCCAGGGCGACGAAGCTGCGCACGAACTTGGCTTGGTTGATCCGGCTCGGCAATGCCGTTTCCCGTTGGCGGCCTTCGCTGGGCCAGCCGGTCTCACCGATAAGAATGTCCTTGGGCGCGAACTGGCGGCCGAACTGCTCGCGTACCTGGGCGACCTTGGCCAGCGCCTCGTCGATGCCGGCGGGGTCGTCTTCCCAATAGGGCAGCAGGTGAATGGTGAGGAAATCCACCGCCGGGGCGACTTCCGGGTGTTTCAGCCAGAATTCCCAGACATCGGCATAGGTCACCGGCTGCGCGACCTGGCTTTTGACCTGCTCGATCAGGGAGACCAACTGCTGGGGCGTCACTTCCTTGCGCAGCAAGGTTTCGTTGCCGACGATCAGCGCCTGGATGATATCCGGGTGCTTGTTCGCCGCCTCTATCAGTCCGGCGATCTCCACGGCAGTGGCCTGCGCATCGCGACTGACCCAGGCGCCGACGATCAACTTCAAACCGTGTTTTCGGGCGAGCGCCGGCAACGCCTCGAGGCCCGTGACCGAATAGGTGCGCAGACATTTGAAGGTTTTGCTGAGCAGCGCCAAGTCGGCGTCCATCCGTGCTGCGCTGATCTGCAGCGGCTGGTCGAACGGCGACTGATATTTATCGAACGGCGTGTAAGACGCGCATTGCAGCTTTTGCGCCGGGCTCGCCGCGTCGGCCAGCTGTAGCGGTCTGCCAAGCCCGTACCACAGGACCGCTAACCCGAGCAGGCCGACACAACTGGCGAAGAGGTAAGCGAACAGCGGAAAGCGGGTGGCGGCAGTCATAAGCGGGCGCGAATCGATAAGGGCGAGCCGCGCATCTTAGCGGATTTGCCGCGCCCGGCTCACGGAGATCATTGCGCCGTTTCACCGTGCATGGTGCTGTTTAGCTCGCCCCTGACCGGCCGCGCTCAGGCTTGATGGTGCAGCCAGGCGTGCCGTGGACGTTGTGCTGCTGCGCTTGGACGTGCGTCGATACGCTGCCAGAGCTTCTCGTGGAAATAGAAACCGACCGAATTGCACAGCGGCTCGATGGCGGCCACCAGACCGCTGGCGGCGAGGCTGCCGGTCAGAATGTAGGTGACCGAGAAGGCGATGGCGAAGTGCATCAGGGTAAAGGTCAGGGTCTTGAGCATGGCGCACCTCGAGTGAGAATTATTCGCTATTGCCTGCAGGTTAGTCAGCTCGAGTTGATAGATGAAGTATGGTTTTTGAATCGTCCTAATAGTTTCAGTGGATTACTTCAGCTCCCATAAAGTGACCGTGCTGCAGAACTTGGACAATCCACCAGCGGCTTGCAAAAATGCGCGACCGAAATTTTGCGGGCGTCCCGCCGGCAAATCGCCGGGCTCATCTTGCGATCAACTATCAGGCCCTGGAGTAACGTGGACGCACCCAAGAATTGCCTATTCCCGCTGGCCAGCTACCGCCACGCCGTCGAACAGCAGGGTTTTCAGGCCGACACCGCGCAATGGCTGGCGGCGCAGGCGCTCGAAGACTGTCAGCAAGCCCTACATCGGGGCGATGCGCCTATTGTCGGGGTCTATCTCTGGGGCCCGGTTGGACGCGGTAAAACCTGGTTGATGGACCGCTTTTACCAGAGCCTCCAGGTGCCCGCGCGGCGCCAGCATTTCCATCATTTCATGCGCTGGGTACATCGCCGCTTGTTCCAGCTGACGGGCACCGCTGAGCCGTTGCAGGCGCTGGCGAACGAGCTCAGCAGTGAGGTGCGGGTGCTGTGTTTCGACGAACTGTTCGTCAGCGATATCGGCGACGCGATTCTGGTCGGCGGTTTGTTGCGTTTGATCTTCGAAGCGGGAGTAGTGGTGGTCGCCACCTCCAACCAGCCGCCGGAGCAGCTGTATGCCGATGGCTTCAATCGCGAGCGTTTTCTTCCGGCAATCGAGGCGATAAACCGGCATATGAAAGTGGTCGGCGTCGATGGCGGCGAAGACCACCGGTTGCATCCTGGCGTGCGGCACCAGCGCTATTGGCATGCCGGACAAACCCAGCCCAGTGCGCTGTATGGGGTGTTCGAGCAGTTGAGTGGCGGCGATGCAGTTTCCTGCGAGCCGCTGTTACTGGGTACGCGCAGCATTGCGGTGGAGCGGCGTAGCGCCAGGGTGATCTGGTGTCGCTTTGCCGAACTCTGCGAGCAGCCGATGTCGGCATTGGACTTTATCGAGCTGTGCGACCGCTATTCGGCCATCCTCCTCAGCGAGGTGCCCGGCCTGAGCGCCCAGCAGAAACCCGCCTATATCGCCCGCGGCACCGAAGATGGGGTAGAGCGTGTGGTTGCCGGCGACCGCCAACTACCAGCGTTGTCCGCCCATGACGACAGCGTCAGGCGCTTTATCGCCCTGGTGGACGAATGCTACGACCGCCACGTGCCGCTTTACATCGAAGCCGAGGTCCCGCTGGAGGCGCTCTACACCGAGGGTTACCTGGCCTTCCCATTCCGCCGCACCCTGAGCCGTCTGCAGGAAATGCAGCTGCAGCGCTATACGGCGGTATGAACCAGAGCGGATGCACCTAGGTTTGAAAGGCGCAGGTGGGAGTGATGGAAGGGCGGCCGCGAGGCACCCCAAAAAGTCACTTCCTGAACAAGAACGCAATAAAGGCTAGCGCCGCAGGCCAAGCAGGCCCACTGCTTTGGCCGACGGGTTTACCAAAGCATCACCAAGCTCGCTACCGAGGCAGCCATGTCGCTTGAAAGTGCGATGCGGTCCTGCAGGTCTGTTCCCCGGTGACTTAAAGGTATTCAGCTACTGCCGCGCAAAGAACCCGATGCAGTGATGGTGCAGATTTGGCGCTATAGCCCGGAAATTCTCGAGGGTGACCGCCTGGTTGACCCGCTTTCACTGATTCTGAGCCTGCAGGATGTGCATGACGAACGCGTCCGCCAGGCCATGGAGGATCTTCAGGAACAGCTGCCGTGGTGAAAGGTTTGGAGATATTTCGCCGACATTTCGCCGACTTTACTGACCGCTATGTGCTGATTGGCGGCGTTGCCGCCAGCTTGGCCATGGCGGAGGCGGGTTTGGACTTTCGCGCCACCAAAGACCTGGATCTGGTTCTTATCGTCGAGGCGCTGGACGTTCGGTTTGCCGAGCAGTTCTGGCGGTTTGTGGAGGCTGGCGGCTATCAGATTCGCGAAAAGAGCAGCAGGCAGCCTCAGTTCTATCGCATCTAGAAGCCGGCCGACTCTAGCTACCCGGTCAGGGTGGAATTTTTCTCGCGGGCCCCCGATGGCCTGCAGCTGCATGATGGTGCTCAACTTACGCTACTCCCGGTGGGTGATGCGGTGTCCAGTCGCTCCACGATATTGCTGGACGAGCAGTACTATCAGTTCATCCTGGCCGGGCGGCAGACCGCTGATGAGATCACCTGGTTGAATGCCGAACATTGTCCGAAGTTTTAACCGCGAAAGCCACCAGGCGACACGTACGCTATGCGGGTCTTGGATAGTGCACGCGGGAATGATCAACCGCATGGATATCGCTGCGCTCGCCCCTGAGGGCTAAAAAAGGAGACCCGGAGAGCTGATTCCGGCAAGCGACGGGCAGACATTTTTTTCGCGATCTGCTCTGGTACGCTGCTGAAACACTCGTTACAGAGGTTGTTCGCATGATCGGCAAATTACTTTCGACGGGGTTCAGTTTGGCCACCTTGCCCGCCCGCCTTACGTTTCGTAGCGTCCGCGCCTTGGTCATGACGCCTGCAGAAGCCAGTCGCCTGCTGGCGGACATGCGCCAGGCATCGGATCAGGCGGTGCAGGAACTCCAGGGGCTGTTGGCCAGCGTCGATGCGGACATGACCCACAAAACGGCGCACCTCAGTGCTGCCGACAAGCGCCTGGCAGCCGAACTGGCCCTGCACGCCGCCGAACAACACCTGAGCATGGCCGCGATCAACATTCTGCGGGCCGTCTGGCTGACGCTTCACTCGACGCCGAACCTGCCGCCCATCGAGCCTGATAAGCGGATTGAACAGGCTCGTAACGACTAACAGACCGTCCGGCGGATTGGCCGATCCGAGTTAAGTGTGAACCGGGTGAAACAGCGCGGCTCCTAAACCAATCAATCTATTTGCGGGCCGAAACTATAGGCTCCGCGTTTCTGCCGACCCCAGGTCGAGCCGGCCGCGTGGGAGATCCTCCGTCGTCCAGACGCCGCTCTATCGCGTAGCAAACTGTGTAGGAGCCAGCTTGCTGGCGATGCTTTTGACCTGCAAAGATCGCCAGCAAGCTGGCTCCTACAGGGCTTGGGG
>CAMPJN010000059.1 GCA_946886875.1 uncultured Pseudomonas sp. | reverse complement strand
AGCCCTACCTGGCCAACCAGCTGTTCAAAGACCCGGTGATCAATGGCCAAGGCATCCTTGGCCGTTGCCTGATCAGTTGGCCCGAACGCCTGGCCGGCCAGCGACTCTACAAGGCGATCGACCTGACCCGAGATGCCAACGTCCAGCGCTACCAGCAGCGGATCACCGCCCTGCTGCAAAAGCCCTGGTCGCTTCACCAGGATGGCGCACTCAATCCCGCCACGCTGGAACTGACACCCCGTGCCCGACGTGCCTGGATCGATATTCACGACACCATCGAGTGCCAGTCTGGCGAGTTCGGCGAACTGGCCGGCGTCCAGCCTGTCGCGGGCAAGGCCGCGGCGAATGTGCTGCGCATCGCAGGTGTACTGGCCATGGTTGAAGAGGCCCGACAGTTGGACGAAACACACATTCAGCGCGCTTCCACCCTGATGGATTACTACCTGGCCGAGATTCAGCGCCTGACTGAACAGGAGCCGATCAATAGCCTACTCGAGGAAGCGGATCGGCTGCTGCGCTGGCTGCTGCAGAAAGGCTGGCCCCACTTCACCGTCCGCGACGTCAATCGCAACGGTCCTCGTTTTGCCCGCAAGAGCAGCCGCCATACAGCCACTTTATTCGTCGAGCTGTACACGCATCGCTGGCTGAGCAGCCGCGATGGAAGAACCTTCGAGATCCGCCATGTTCCGCCTCAATGACGCGGTGCGCCGCTACCAGGCGCAACATCGAGCGCAGCCGGAATGGCGGCCTGTCGCCGCCTCCGTCGCCACCCTGTCGCCCCGTGCCAGGCCAGAAACGACGCGGGTTGTCGCCACTGTCACCGCCGTCGCCACACCGCCGTTGGAGCCAGCCGACATCGCCCTGCTGATCGCGCAATTGCGTGAGCAAGGCGCGTACCTGCAACACCAGGCGAACGCCCTGCTGATCCGCCCGACACACTGGCAGCAGTTGGACAGACTCAGCCCCCACTGGAAAGCCCTGCTGCTTTTTCTGCAAACACACGAAAACGGTGATGACCATGGCCTTGGTCGGTCGGCGTGATGGCCGCAACTTCGGCTACGGCCGCCAGCTGAGCTACGCCGGCCCACAAGCGCTCAAGGATCTGTTTGCCGGCGGCCACTTCGCCACGGTCAAAGCGCATAGCGATCGCTGGCAAGCGTTCGTGCGCTGGTGTCGGTCAGCGGACGGCCCCGGTTACAACGATGCGCGCAAGATCGATCGACAAACGCTGCAAGCCTACGCCGCTTACCTGCGCCAGCAGATCGAGCAAGGGGAACTCTGCATCGCAACCGCGCAGAACCGCCTGAGCAGCGTCAACCGCACCCTCGCGGCGCTGCGCGGTGATCAGGACGTGAAGATTGCCAGTCCGAGCCAGGCGTTAGGACTGCAGCGCTCGAGCGTGCGCACCCGCGCACCGGACGGCCAAGACCGCCAACAGCTGCAGCGAGTGCTTGAGCGGCTCGGCGAGCAGCACCACGAGCGGGTGGCCGCGATTGTGCTGTTGACCCGAGCAACCGGCATGCGCCTGCGCGAAGCGATCCTGGCCGACCTGCCCCGCTTGCAGCGCGAAGCCGAACGCTTAGGCCGCATCAACATCCAGGACGGCACCAAGGGCGGCCGCTCAGGGGCTTCGGCACCGCGCTGGATCACTGCCAATAAAGAAGTGAAAACGGCGCTGCAGTCGGCTCGTCATGCGGCGCCGGCCGGCAGCCGCAACCTGCTGGCCCGAGGCGAAAGCTACGCCGCGTTCCTGCAACAGACTGTGCGACCCGCCCGCGAAACGCTGCATGAACTGGGGCTGAAGGGCTTTCATGAACTGCGAGCGTCCTACGCTTGCGAGCGTTACCAACAACTCACGGGCCACGCCGCACCCGTCAATGGCGGCCACTGCTATCGCCTTGACCGTGACCTTGATCAACAGGCGCGGCAACAGATCAGCCTTGAGCTCGGGCATAACCGGATCGATGTGGTTTCGGCCTACATTGGAGGTCGGGCGTGACCAAGCCTTTCGACATGGCGCTGTTCCTGAGCGGCGTGCTGACCGGTTCGAAGGTCACGCAGCAACGCCACCTACGCCAAGCCCGAATCATGCAAGCGGCCATTCAACAGCGATGGCAACGCGACAATCCCTGGACCTGGCAGCTCAAGCATGTGCGCTGGTTTTTCACTCAGCACCTGAAAGACCATTCCGACGCCAGCCGGTACTACTATCGCCTCACCGCTCAATTGATCTGGAAGCGATTAGGAAATGACCGAGAGATGCCGATCTAACGCTCGACTCGTGGATATTCGCTTGAGATAACCCTGCTCGAAAAACGCCGCAGCAATCGCAAAAAACGCCCCATATTGGCTGGTCGCGACAGGCAACAATCGGCCAAAAGCAGAGGTTGCGCTTAGGATGATCTTCCCCTATCGACTGACGGACTCGTCGAGAAAGTTTAGTGGTGACCCAAATAGCCACATCCGACTGCTATCGACTGCGACAGGTAGTCGACCAACACACTGGTGCCGTCATTAACTAATCATTAGGCTAAGACACATTTGGGAGGGGCCTAGTCGTGCTCCCTCACCCCGACAGGGAAGTAAACAGCATGAATGCAGTACTGCGGGAAATCGATGGTCTGACCCCACTGCCTTACCAACGCGATTTGGTGGCATACCTAAAGAGCATGGAGCCTGAGGTGTGGGCCTGGGCTTCGTCGCTCAGTGTGCAGGAACAGCACAGCAATGAGGTCCGCGCCCAGCTGTTGCGCGACACCTACCGCCTAACGCACGCCACCCATCCGCAGGTGTATGCCCTGTGCGAGCAAGCGCTGCAGCGCCTGCAAATCGACTCCCCCATTACTGTGTACCAGGCCAACGGTCAAAGCATGAACGCCACGCTGTTCTACCTGCCGGGAGAGGTGCACGTGGTGCTGCAGGGTCCGGTGCTTGAACGCCTACAGGAGAATGAGCTGCTTGCTTTGTTGGGCCATGAGCTGGCGCACTACTGCTTATGGTCGTCCCATGACGGCGATTACCTCGTTGCCGACCGCGTGCTGAATCACAGCGCATCAGCCCACATCAGCAGCACCAGCTACGCCGAGAGCGCGCGGTTGTATGGCCTGCATGTCGAGCTGTATGCCGACCGTGGCGCCGCGCTGGCGGCGCAGTCTTCAGCCGTGGCGATCGCCATGCTGGTGAAGGTACACACGGGTATCGCCGAGGTTAACGCCGAGGCCTATCTGCAACAGGCGTTGGAGCTGGATGAAAAGGCCGGGCAACTGTCCCAAGGCACCTCGCACCCCGAGTCGTTTCTGCGCTCCCAGGCCATTGATATGTGGTGGCGCCAAGACCCGCAGCTGGACAGCTGGCTGGAGCGCCGATTGCGCGGCCCGCTAAGCCTGGCCAGCCTGGATCTTCCCGGCCAAGTGGCACTGACCACCATCACCCGCGGGTTTATCGCCCGCTACCTGCAACGCCCCGAGCTGCATTCAGAAAAGGTCACCACCCAGGCGCAGCAGTTTTTCCCGGACTGGCAAGCCGACTTTCCCCCGGTGGATTTAGCCACCCTGACCATCGAACACCTCGACGACAGTGTGCAGGAGTACCTGCATTACGTGCTGTTGGATCTGGCCTTGGCCGATGAGGATTTGCGCGAACCGGCGCTGGAGCAGGCCGCGCGCATTGCCCACACGCTGGGCAGCCAGGAGGGCTTTTTTAAGATTCTTAAACGCGACATCAAGCTGGGAAAACGTGAGTTGACCAACCTGACCAGCCGTGCGGCGGGAGGTCTCAGCCAATGAACGACCTGACCCCAAGCCAGACCTTCGCGCAATTGCTTGCGGCGCAGCCCGACACCCCGCGGCCCATCGACGATGTGCTGTTTCTGATGCTGCCGCTGCTACGCCAAGTGGCGCAGTTGCATGCCTACGACCTGGTGGTGCCGTTAGACGCCAGCAGCGTGGTGCAAGGGCCGAACGGTGCGCTGCAGTTGTTGGCCCCCGGCGGCCAGGCGGCGAGCCAAGCGTCGGCTCGGCTGCGTGCCGTGCAACCTGCTCAGGGTTCAGCGCTGAATATCATTGGCGAGGTGCGGGTGACCCGCGACTCTGAGCGTGGTGTGGCGGTGGACAACCTGCAGGTGCAGGACGACCCGCTCACCCCCATTGAAAAACCAGTGTTTGTGCCGGGCTTTACCTCCTGGGAATTGCTGATCGGCCACCATGATCAGATCAGCGATATCTTCCAACTTGGTCAGATGATGGCCTGTCTGGCCTTGGGCCTGAACTTCAAAGACGCCGAGGACGTGCATCAGTTTGCCGACCATCGTCGCAACCTGTTTCAGCTCGCCGCCCGCTTGAATCCGGTGTTGGCCAGCGTAATTGTTGAAATGACCGAGCTGAATCGCCATCAGCGCGCCACCGACCTGCCGTCGATTATTCAACGCCTGGAGCACTGGCGCGATCAGCCAGCCGGGCTGGATGTAGAGCGCGTGCTGGCCGACGCCAAGGGCCCCGGCTCGCGGCGCACCGCCGTGCTGGAGCATTTGCGTGACCGGCTGTTTGATTTGTCACGGCGCAACCGCCTGCTGCATTTCCGCCCCACCCAAGCCAACGTCAATCTGACCATCGCCAGCGTGCCGCTGGTGATGCACGTCGAGAGTATCCAGGCCAATGAGCTGTGTACCTGGGGCGGCAGTTTTGCCGAGCAGGTGCTGAGCGGCAAACCACTCAGCCTGCAGAAGTGGCTGCGCTTCGATGACCAGCCGTACCTGCCGGCATCGCTGGACAAACTGATTCAGGAAACCCGCCGCGACCGTTCCGAGTTTGGTTTTAGCAACCTGCGCTTGGTGGTGGCGTTTATGCGCTGGCACAACCTCAAGGAAACGCCAGAAGAACGCATTCTCTCGCCGCTGCTGTGGCTGCCGGTTGAGCTGGTGAAGAAAAAAGGTGTGCGCGACCAGTACGTGTTGCAGTGCGACGAAGGCCAGGCGGAATTCAACCCTGTGCTGCGCCACCAACTGCGCCAGCTGTATGACATTCAGCTGCCGGAAACCATCGACCTGAGCAGCACCTCGCTGGCCGAAGTACATGCCGATATCACTAGGCAGATTCGCCAAACCGAACCCGGTGTGGAAGTTCGTCTGCAAAGCAAACCTGCCATCGAATTGATCCACCAGAAGGCCGTGCAGCGCCTGCAACAGTTCCAGCGCAAACGCGGCTACCAACGCACATCAGCCATTGCCGGGCGCCCGGACTTCAGCTACGAGCGCGACGACTACCGCCCCTTGGGACTGGCGCTGTTCCATAAATGGGTGAGGCCCACCGCCTCGCCGCTACGCGGTGCCGTGGGTGCGCTGCCGGACGCCAGCCTGAACCAGCGTCATGCCGTGGCCGAAGAAAACAGCAAGCAAAGCAAAACCTACCACCTGCCTGAAGACCAAGGGCACCAGTACGCCTGGGACATCGACCTGACCCAAGTGACCTTGGCCAACTTCAACTACAAGAAAATGTCCCTGGTACGCGACTACGCCCAGCTGATTGATGAGCCTGCCGCCAACGCCGGTTTTGATCGGATGTTTTCCATTGAGCCCCGCGAAGTGGACGTGGACGCGCCACCTGCTATCCCCCTGCCCGAGCAGTGGAACGTAGTGCCCGGCGACGCCACGCAAAACGCCGCCGTCAGCCTGGCGCGCACCGGACGCAATTTCATCATTCAAGGGCCGCCCGGCACCGGCAAATCGCAGACTATCACCAACCTGATTGCCGACTACGCCGGGCAAGGCTTGCGGGTGTTGTTTGTCTGCGAAAAACGTGCGGCGCTGGATGTGGTATTTCACCGTTTGCAACAGAGTGGTCTGGATGAGCTTTGCTGCCTGATTCACGACTCGCAAACCGACAAAAAGGCTTTCGTCAGCAACCTGCGAGAATGCTATGAGGCCTGGGTGGCCAAGCCACAAGTGTGGGACGCCAGCATGGCGCGCCGCACCCAGGCGCTGCAGCGCATGAGCACGCACTTGCAGAAGATTGAACGTTTCGACCAGGCCATGGCGGCCGTGCCTGCAGCACTGGCCAGCAGCGTGCGGCAACTGGTGCAGCGGTTGATCGAGCTGCCAGCACCGACCCACGAGGTGGGCGCAGAGGTTCGTGAACGCTTGCCGAGCTGGGCGGTTTGGCAGGCCAAACGCGAGCTCAGCGAACGCCTGTACGCCATGCTGCGCGAGCGGTTTGGTGTGGCCTATTTTGCGGCTCATCCATTTAGCCGGTTGTCTGCGCAGGTGGTGAACAGCGAGCAGGTATATGGCCAGGTCAAAGCCTTTATCAGTGAGGCCAGCAAACTCTTGGAAGCCCTCGAGGCCAGCCTCGAACAACCCACCAGCTTGCTCACTGGCGACACCTCGGTGGCTGATGGCCAAACGCTGTCCCGCGCCGTGCGCCATGTGCTGGACTTTAACTTGGCCGCCCACCTCGACCTGCTGGACGAACATTCCAGCGCCGCCCGCGCCCTGGCCGAACAACGCAAAGCCCTGCACAGCCTGAACCAGCAGTATCAGGACAGCCTGCAAGGCACCCTGCACTGGCGCGACAAACTCAGTCCGCAAGACACCCAGGCCGCGCAGGAACTGGACGCCAAGCTCGGCGACTCGGTGCTGCGCTGGTTTAACCCGTCCTGGTGGCGCCTGCGCGGTGAGATGCGCAAGCGCTACGACTTCAGCAAACACGCGGTGCAACCACAACACCGCAGCCTGCTGCAAAGCCTGGCTGCCGAGCACACCGCCCAGGCGGCGCTGCTGGCCGCCGACAAAGCCATGGCCACACAATACGGCGTCAGCGACAGCAGCCAGTTTATCCAGGCCTTGGAAAGCGTCGCCTACACCGCCAACGCTTCCCCCGTGCTGCGCCTATGGCTGCAACGGCTGGAAGGAGCCAGCGACGCCGCCCGGCAAAGTAAAGACGCCGCCCGTGCTGCCGAAGTATTTGCCGCCCTGGAAACCCAACTGCTATCCACCTTGGGCCCGGTCAACCTTAGCCTTAACGCGTTGGGCGAGTTTCTGCGCGACCTGCAAGAAGATCTGGAAGACCTCCCCGACTGCGTACCGCTGCTGCGTGAGCTGCATAACAGTGACGCCGCCTACGTGGCCGCCCTGCAGAACCACAAACTCAGCCTGCTTGAGCTGGAAGCGCTGATTGCTGGCGAAGCCTTGACACGGCTGTATCGTAACGACCCCGAATTGGCCAAGTTCGACGAACGCGAACTGACAACCGCCGTCAGCCAAGTCAGCAGCGCCGAGCGCGACATCCTGCAACTGAACGCCAAGGTGATCGACGCCACCCTGCACCGCAATTTCTTGGAGCGGGTGAAGAAGTCCGCGCTGTCCGCCACCCAGCTCGATGAAGAGGGCAAGCTCTTCAAAAAGAATTACGCCAAAGGCCGTCGCGAGCTGGAGCACGAGTTCGGCAAAAGCATGCGTTACCGCGCCATCCGTGAACTGGCCAGCGGCGACACCGGGCTGGTGATCAATGACCTCAAACCGATCTGGCTGATGAGTCCCTTGTCGGTTTCGGACACCCTGCCCCTGCAGCCGGATTTGTTCGATGTGGTGATCTTTGACGAAGCCAGCCAGATCCCCAGCGAAGAAGCCATTCCGGCCCTGAGCCGCGCCCAGCAAGTGATAGTGGTGGGCGATGAAATGCAGCTGCCACCATCGAGCTTTTTCGCCACCAGCGGTGATGAGGAAGATGACCAGGTACTGGCTACCGAAGACGGTGAATTGGTAGCCATCAACTTGGACGCTGACAGCCTGCTCAGCCAGGCCGCGCGCAACCTGCCAGCCACTCTGCTGGCTTGGCACTACCGCAGCCGCCACGAGGCGCTAATCAGCTTTTCCAACGCGGCATTTTATGACGGCCGCCTAATCACCATTCCCGACCGGCAAATCAATCAGAGCGCCGACAGCCCTGCCGCCCTCGATGCCAATGACCCGCAGGCGCCGCAGCACGCCAGCGACGCCCTGCTTGCCAGCCCGATCAGCTTTATCAAAGTCGCTAACGGCGTCTACGAAAACCGCTGCAACCTTGCCGAGGCCCGGGTGATCGCCGGCACCGTGCGCGAACTACTCAACCGTGAAACCGGGTTAAGTATCGGCATCGTCGCCTTTTCCGAAGCCCAGCAAACCGAAATTGAAACCGCCCTGGAAAGCCTGGCCGCCGAAGATACGCAATTCGCCACGCTGCTGGAGCGCGAATACCTGCGTGAAGACAACGGCCAGTTCAACGGCCTGTTTGTGAAAAACCTGGAAAACGTCCAGGGCGATGAGCGCGACATCATCTTGTTGAGCATCTGCTATGCCCCCGGCCCGACCGGAAAAATGCTGATGAACTTCGGCCCCATCAACCAACGTGGAGGCGAAAAACGCCTGAACGTAATTTTTAGCCGCGCCCGTCAGCGCATGGCCATCGTCACCAGCATTCACGCCGACGCCATCACCAACACCCACAACGACGGTGCTTCGGCGCTGAAAGCCTTCCTGCAATTTGCCGAAGCCAGCTCCCGCGGCGAAAGCGTGCGCGCACAAAGCATCCTCAGCACCCTCAATCCCGGCGCACAACGCTCATTCACCACCGCCGCGCCCTACGACGCCCTGCGCACCGCCCTGGCCAACGCTCTGCGTGCCAAAGGCCATGTGGTGCATGAACACGTAGGCAGCTCGCAATTCCGCTGCGACTTGGCCATCGTCGACGAAGCCGCTAGCGCCTACCGGCTCGGCATTCAACTGGACAGCAGCCGCGACGGCAGCGCCGTCGAAGTGCGCGAACGCTACGTCTTCCAACCCACCGTACTGCGCAGCTTTGGCTGGAAAGTCATCGACGTGCCCGGCAAACAATGGCTCGCCGACCCCGCGGGCCTGCTCGCCCGCATCGAAGCCGCCCTGAACAACGACAGTCCGGCTTTGGTTGAGCCGGAAGCGGTGGTGGAAGAGATCGCCAGCGTCCACATCCCTGAACCTGAGGTGTCGCCCATTGCCGCCGACTTGCAGGAGTTCCGCTTTGAACAAGGCGGCTCGGCGAAATTCTGGAAGATCGGCGTGATGGGCGATGAGCTCACCGTGACCTTCGGGCGCATGGGCAGCAAAGGGCAGACCCTGATCAAAAACTTCGACAGTAACGCAAAAGCTGAACGTGAAGCCCGCAAGCTGATCGACGAGAAAGTTCGTAAGGGGTACGTATGTGTGGTCGGAGTAGAAGCGGCGGGCCTTATGACGCGATGAGCTGAGTTTTAGGCGCATCGAGTAGAGACCGACTTATCTGCTTTAACCGTCCACTTCAAACTACCTGGTAGAAACCGCATCCCGCGCGGCGTAGCTCGGCAAATATTTATCTAAGCGTTGCTGGCCATAAGCGGGCATTTGCAAGTGTCCTCTTTGGCTAGGTCTCTGCCGGTCGTGACAGGCCGGAGTCGGCCGATTCTGTTGAAAAAGTAGCTGCCTCCTAATGCTGTTGGCAAAATTGCTCTGTCAGCGAGCGTGGGGGCGAACAGCATGATGGGACAGTTACCGGGAGGACAGCAGCGCTTGTTCTACTCGTTCAACCTGGAAGATCACGTCCCGGCCCAACATCTCCTGCGCAGCATTGATCAGTGCCTGGATCTCAGTGATCTGCGCGCCTACCTGGCAGACTTCTATAGCCCCATTGGGCGTCCCTCGATAGACCCGGAATTAATGGTGCGCATGCTGGTTGTCGGCTACTGCTATGGCATCCGCTCCGAGCGACGGCTGTGTGAAGAGGTGCACCTGAACCTGGCCTATCGCTGGTTCTGCCGGCTGGGTCTGGAAGACGAAGTACCCAATCACTCGACCTTCTCGAAGAATCGCCATGGGCGTTTTCGTGACAGCGATCTATTCCGCTGGTTATTCAATGAGGTGCTGCGGCGCTGCATGGCGGCCGGCCTAGTCAAGGGTGAAGGTTTCGCCGTCGACGCCAGCATCATCAAGGCGGATGCCAGTCGGCAACGTGGGGTGGCGGGAGATGAGGTAGATTGGAACGATCCAAAGCTCAGCAGCCGCGCAGTGCGCGAGTACCTCGAAGCCCTTGATGAAGAGACGCTGGCTGAGGCTCTTCCCAAGAAAATTTCGCTCACTGATCCTCAGTCCCGTTGGACAGCAGCGCCAGGCGGCCCGGCCTACTTTGCCTACTCCACGAATTACCTGATCGACACTGAGCACGGTGTGATCATGGATGTGGAAGCGACTCCGGCGCACCGTACCGCCGAAGTCGACTCGACCATAACGATGGTCGAGCGTGTCGAAGCGCAGTTCGACCTCACACCGGAACGCCTCATTGGCGATACCGCCTATGGCACTGCCCCGATGCTGGCCTGGATGGTCAAAGAAAAGAACATCGAACCGCATGTGCCGGTGTGGGACAAAACCGAGCGCAAAGATGACAGCCTCTCCAGTAACGACTTCCACTGGAGTCAGGACACCAATGAATACCGCTGCCCAGCCGGCAAACCACTACGCAGTGAATGGCGCGCCTTCACCCAGAAAAGATCGCGGGTGACCAAGGCCAACACCATCATTTACCGCTCCAGCCAAACCGACTGCGCCATCTGTCCTTTGAAAGCGAAATGCTGCCCCAACACTCCGAATCGGAAGATCGTCCGCAGCATCCATGAGGCTGCCCGCGATGTGGCCAGGCGCATCGCCAAGACACCGGAATACCTCGTCTCTCGCTGCGAACGTAAGAAGGTGGAGATGCTGTTCGCCCACCTCAAACGGATCATGAAACTCGACCGTTTACGACTGCGTGGCCTGACAGGTGCCACTGACGAATTCACCTTGGCTGCGACTGTGCAGAACCTGCGCCGCATGGCCAAACTTTTACCTCAAGGACCACCGCTCACGGGATAGGTACGCCTGCTGCGAGCAGAAACCCTCAAATTAACCCTCAAACCTGAGCAAGGACGCTCAGTGAAACGCCGAAAGGCAACTTGAAGTGGCTTGCAGCCACTTCTGCAGCAGGCACACCTGATCTGCTGACTGCCGCCGAAACCTACTTTTTCAACAGAATCGGCCAGAAGCGGCCATAGAGCGTCTAAGAATTGTGAGCGACTCACTACGGCTGCTGTGTAGTGCCGCGCTTGGCGCGGATCACCTCTGCCATCTGCTCGTGCAGTTTGACCGCCCCCTGACGCGTTATCACCCCGCAGCATTGCAGTGTGACGATTTGGCTTTCCAGGATGCCGTGGAAGCGGTGGTACATCGCTTCTTCAGGGCTGGTCTTGGCGAAGTTCTCCAGATTCCTCGCGAACCTGGCCAGTTCGCTTACTTTCAGGCTTTCGTCTGCCATGAATTCACTTTCCTGTGTGGGCCTTCCTAAAACGGTATTGAGTCGTCCCAAGCCGGCTCTGCAGCCTGTTGCAGACTCTTCGCCTTGATCCGTGCTTCGAGTGACTTGATGAATCGGATGGATGAGGCTACGTGATTAAACACAAGCAAACTCTCGTCGTAGTTCAGGATGGGATTGTCGTGGGCCAGGCTCTTATTGTTCCTTACGTCATTGAAGGCCTCGAGCACGGAAATGGAGGATCTGAGTATCCGATCAGTCATGACTGACTCCAGGTGACCGCTTTCGCGCAGGGCCTTCACATACTCGCCGAAGACACTGTGCAGGGGTTTGTCCCGGCTAATAGTGATGCCATGCGGCTCACAGGTGACCCGGATGAACTTGTTGACGAAGGTGTGTAGGCGATCGAGCGCGCCCTCGGGCTGGTTCTTCTCGATGGCCTCCCGCACATGCTCGGCCACCACCTCGAAGTCACGCTCATCTGCAATGGCGGTCAGAGCATCCAGGTCGGTGACGGGCTGGTCGCTGAGCAGCCGCTGCGCGATCTTGCGGCAATCGTCGACCAGCACCGGGTTACTGTCGCCCAGGTGGTCATTCTCCACGCCGTAGGCGATGAGCCCTTCAAGCACTTTGCCAACAGTGTGGCTCGGAGCGATATCCCAGAAGGTCCGCATCCTCTTGGCCTTGGAGTCTCCCCCAGTCCGGAATTGTGGTGCATCGATGTCGACCCGAAAGTCGATGAAGAACTCCGCATAGGTGCGATCCGAGAAGTCCAGGACGTAGCCACTTCCCATACCTAGCAGTTTTTCGAGCTTGCGCCGCTCGAACGCACCTATCTCGGCCATCGCGCTTCCCCTGATTCTTTACTGAGAGCCCTTTTTGAACTCTGCCAATGCAGCTTGGTATCCATCGTGTGGATAGCACGGCCAGTTTGATGGCATGCAGAAACCCGGGCGCGGGTCTCTTTCGTTGAACAGGGCATGCCATTCATTACCGAGCTCAAATACCCAACCGCAGAGGCCGCTGCCTTCAAACTGATCATGGGTAATATCGACCAGGAATTGGCCCACCTCGAACCAGGCATGCGATTGCTCTTGTCCCAAATTGGGATGATCTTCCCCGCAAACGTAGACGCCATCGTAGCCGAGCTCTTCCTGCAGGAGTCGCCCAAGTATTTCGGAAGCCGGCCCACAAGCTGCCCTGGGAAAACCATGAAAGACGGAACCCTCATCACCTGATAGCCCCATGAGGCCTCTACGGCAAGCCATCGCCGCTAGCTCGAGCCGCTCCCGATCTATCTTCATTTTTACCTCAATGTGGTTAGCTGAGCGCAGGGGGGGGGCTCTAGCGGCGCCACAAACTCACCTTGGTTAGGTCTCGTCGGTGAGTTGCGATGTGTGCCCCCTGATCCTTTCGAGGAACTCAGTGACGTGCTTCGGATATTCACCGCAGAAGTACTCGAAGGTAAGCGGATTGGCTGTATAGAAGTGGCAGCAGAAATCAACCCAGTCCTCCGTTTTCAGCGGGCCATTGATTTTGAAGACCTTGTTCGACCTAGCCTTGATGTGAGCAGGATTCTTCACCGTCATGTTGAAGTCGGAATCTCGCCTCTGGAAATATTCGTCTTCCGTAAAGAGCTGGATCGCGCCGTCGAAGTGCCTGAAACAGTTGGCCGCAAGATCGAACTCGGCGTGCAGGTAGCGGGCGGGGAAGTAGTGCTGCCCCTCGACCTCAATCCGAACATCCTCTGTCTTTATTTCCAGGGCCTGGAACGACTTGATGCCATCCAACTCGCTCCACTTGATGTCTAGGCAGTACGCGTCGGCAAAGAAGATAGAGACATGCCGAGATTCGAGATCCGGGGGCGGGCGCAGCTTGGCTATTCCGGGTTTGATATTTCGTATGTCCTCATCGAAGGGGGCACCGTACCAAGTGTCGGCTTCGAAATAGCCCAGCCCGTCGATGTCGATCCGAACCCGGTCCTCATCAAGAGCAATGTATTTTTCAATTCCTGGGCCGTCGAACCGCCAGAACAGGTCTATAAACCTCGGGGCCCAGTTGTTGAGTGGGTGCATTCTGCGCCGGTAACAGGGATGGGCCATCAAGATAAAATCGGGGCCGGCAAAGCATCCTTCGCGGTGTGGGCTAGGAGGGAAGCGACTCGCGATCTCGTTGAACGGCAGCAGTCCATCGCGCTCAGCCCTTATTGGCCCCAATAGCGCCCTTGCGATCCCCGGCACCTTAGCAACGATGCCGGTGGTCTGGATGTACTCGAATGACTCTGCGCCGAGGATCACTCCCTTGGATGCGGCCAGAGCCGTAAACTTCGCAATCAGGTCAGCTGCTTCGGCAAGCCGTCTGCGGGATTCCTCTTCCATGTCCGCCAAATAGCGGGCCATCATCTCGTCGTATTCTTGGTCAACCATCACGGTATTCCGAGCAGGTGATAGAGTCCCGCCAATATACATGCGCAATCCTTCCGACTGGACGATTGGCCTGGCCTGTGGAACGAACTCGAAAGCGTGGCGCACTGGGCTGGAAATGACTGCTTCTGGCCCAGGCTGTGTAAAAACGTTGGCATCGACCTTGCTGTGATTTGATGGACAA
>CAMPJN010000058.1 GCA_946886875.1 uncultured Pseudomonas sp. | reverse complement strand
TGCCTGTTCAGTTGCCGTACGCAAGCTGTGGATGAAAGTGATGGTTATCCACAGGGGCGGTTATCCTCCGTTTTATCACCGGGTTATGGGCAGGGCTCAGGGCGGGTTTTCCACAGGGCTTAGGTGGATAAATAAGTGAGCGGACACGGCTGTTTCACCCAGACGGATGCCTGTCGGGATGACATAAAGAGGAATTTCAGGACGTAGGATGGATTCGGCGCAGAAAGGAAATTTCAGATTCGAGAGGGGGTCAGATGCCCCCATAACCCATCAGGGAAGTGCAGCGACATGATGGAGTACGCGACGCCGAGAACCTGAGGCTCGTAGCCCGGATGCAATCCGGGAGCAGTTTCATAGCCGAGAGATTTCCCCGGATTACATCCGGGCTACGAAGGCTTCTGCGGCTTAAAGCCTGGCGCTCATTTTCCTATGCAGAAGCTGGAAAAGATCCGCCCCAGCAAGTCGTCGGAGCTGAAGGCCCCGGTGATTTCGCCGAGCGCCTGTTGCGCCATACGCAGGTCTTCGGCCAGCAATTCGCCGGCTCCGGCCAGGGTCAGCTGGGCGTGGCCGTGTTCCAGGTGTGTGGAGGCCTGGCGCAAGGCTTCCAGGTGGCGCCTGCGGGCGCTGAAGCTGCTCTCGGCGGTTTGTTCGTAGCCCATGCAGGCTTTCAGATGTTCGCGCAGCAGATCCAAGCCGTCGCTGGACTTGGCTGAGAGGCTGATGGTGACGTGGCCATCGTCGCTGACTTCCAGCACCGTGGCTTCGCCGGACAGGTCGGCCTTGTTGCGGATCAGCGTGACCTTGGCCGGGTCAGGCCGCTGGTCGAGAAATTCCGGCCAGAGCGAGAAGGGGTCGTCGGCCTCGGGCGCGGTGGCGTCGACCACCAGCAGTATCCGATCGGCTTCGCCAATGGCTTTCAGGGCGCGTTCGACGCCGATGCGTTCGACCTGATCCTCGGTCGCGCGCAAGCCGGCGGTGTCCACCACATGCAGCGGCATGCCATCGATGTGGATATGTTCGCGCAACACATCCCGGGTGGTGCCGGCTATCTCGGTGACGATCGCGGCTTCACGCCCGGCCAGGGCATTCAGCAGGCTGGACTTGCCGGCGTTCGGCCGGCCGGCGATCACCACCGTCATACCGTCGCGCAGCAATGCGCCTTGACCGGCCTCGCGCAGCACCCCGGCCAGATCGGTGCGCACACCATCGAGCAGATTCAACACATGGCCGTCGGCGAGAAAGTCGATTTCCTCTTCGGGAAAGTCGATGGCCGCTTCGACGTAGATGCGCAGGCTGATCAGGCGTTCGGTCAGGCCGTGCACGCGGCGCGAGAATTCGCCCTGCAACGAGCGCAGGGCATTGCGCGCGGCCTGTTCCGAACTGGCTTCGATCAGATCGGCAATGGCTTCGGCCTGGGCCAGGTCGAGTTTATCGTTGAGAAACGCGCGCTCGCTGAACTCCCCGGGGTGGGCCAGGCGCGCGCCCAATTGCAGGCAACGGCGCAGCAACAGGTCAAGAACCACCGGCCCACCGTGGCCTTGCAGTTCCAGCACATCTTCGCCGGTAAAGGAATTAGGCCCGGGGAAATACAGCGCCAGGCCCTCGTCCAGTACCTGCTCGGCGTCGGCGAAGAATGGGCCGTAATGGGCGTAGCGCGGTGTTAGCTGACGTTGGCAGATCGCCTGCGCCAAGGTTGCCGCCAAAGGGCCGGAGACCCGAACTATGCCGACGCCGCCACGGCCTTGAGCGGTGGCGACGGCAGCGATGGTTTCACGGCTTGCTTGCATGCGGCTCTCCAAATACGACATAGCAAAACGCCCCTGGACAGGGGCGTTTTAGTACAGCTTAGAAGCAACTGAAAATCAGGCGGCGGCCGCCTTGGTTGCTGCTTCGACCTTGCGGGTAATGTACCACTGCTGGGCGATGGACAAGACGTTGTTGACCACCCAGTACAGCACCAGACCGGCAGGGAACCAGAGGAAGAAGAAGGTGAAGATGATCGGCATCATCTTCAGTACCTTGGCTTGCATCGGGTCCGGTGGAGTCGGGTTGAGCTGCTGCTGAATAAACATGGTGGCGCCCATGATGATCGGCAGGATAAAGAACGGATCCTTGATCGACAGGTCGGTTATCCACAGCAGCCAAGGTGCCTGGCGCATTTCCACGCTTTCCAGCAAGGTCCAGTAGAGCGCGAGGAACACAGGCATCTGCACCAGAATCGGCAAGCAACCGCCCAGGGGGTTGATCTTCTCCTTCTTGTACAGCTCCATCATGCCCTGGGACATTTTCTGCCGGTCGTCGCCGAACTGTTCCTTCAGCGCAGCCAGCTTGGGTGCTACGGCACGCATGCGCGCCATGGACTTGTAGCTGGCGGCGGACAGCGGGAAGAAGATCAGCTTGATGATCAGGGTCAGGACGATGATCGACCAGCCCCAGTTACCCAACAGGCTGTGGATATGTTCGAGCAACCAGAAGATCGGTTGGGCGAGGAACCACAGGATGCCGTAGTCGACGGTCAGTTCGAGGCCGGGCGACAGGGTCTTCAAATGACCTTGCAGCTTGGGGCCGGCATATAGGGTTGCGCTGGTTTGCGCCTGCTCGCCCGGAGCGGCCTGAATGGTCGGCCCGGTGAAGCCAACGATATAGTTGCCCTGGCTGTCTTTACGGGTCTGCACCAGGTTGGTGGTGCCCTTTTGAGGAATCCAGGCGGTAACGAAATAGTGCTGCAGCCAGGCGACCCAGCCACCTTCGACGCTGTCCTTGAAGGGTTGCTTGTCGATATCTTTCATCGACACTTTTTTGTACGGCTCTTCGGCGGTCCACAGGGCGCCGCCGAGATAAGTCGCGGTGCCGGTGGCGGTGGTCGAAGAAGGATCATCGCTGGCATCGCGCTTGAGCTGGGCAAACATGTTGCCGCTCCATGCTTGCTGGCTCTGGTTGTCGATCAGGTAGCTGACTTCCACCTGATAGGACGCGGGGTCGACGCAACCAGGCTTTTTCAGCTCCTGCTGTTTGGTCGAGCATTCCGGGTTCAAGCCACGCTTGAAGGTGAAACGCTTGATGTAATTGACACCTGCTTCGCTGAGGGTCAGGTCGACCTGCAGTTGGTCCTGGCCTTCGGCCAGTTCATAGCTGCGTTGCGCGCTGCTCCACAGCGCACGGCCGCTCGACTTGTCCGGTGCGTTGCTGCCGATCAGGCCGCTTTGCGCCAGATAAACCCGCTCGCCACCGTTATCGAACAGCTGGAAAGGCACATCCGGGTGATCTTGACGGCGCGGGTACTGGGGCAGAGTCAACTGCACCACATCACCGCCACGTGGATCGATGGCCAGGTCCAGTACGTCGGTTTTCACTCGAATCAATTTGTCGCTGCTGGCCGCGGGCGCCGCGCTGATCGCGCTAGGCTCGACAGCGCCAACGGCGGTCGGGATGTCGTCGCTGCTGGAAGTATCGGCCGCCGCCGAGGTTTCCGGCAGACCCGGAACGCTGCTGCTGGCTGTAGCAGTTTGAGTCGGCAGGGCAGCTTGACCGTAATCCTGGTTCCACTGAAGAACCATCATATAGGACACGATTGCCAGGGCGACGATCAGGATCGAGCGTTGAATATCCATGATTATTCGGCCATCGAAGAGGAACAGGAGGTTTTCGCGGGGGGAACCGGGTCGTAGCCACCGGGATTCCACGGGTGACAGCGGCCGAGCCGACGCAAGGTCAGCCAGCCACCACGCATGACGCCATGTTGCTCAATGGCCTCAAGCGCGTAGCAAGAACAGCTTGGATAAAAACGACAGTGACTGGCCATCAGTGGGCTGACGGCATAGCGGTAGAACTGGATTGGAGCTAGGACCAGTTTACGCATGGGGACTATCGCTCACCCCTGCCTGAGTTTCAGGCTGCGGGCTGGGCTTGCTGCGAGCCAGGCGTTTCCAGAGTTTGCCGAACTGTTGTGCGACTTCGGCATTTTCCAGATCACCCAATCCCTTACGCGCGACCACCACGATGTCCCAGCCGACCAGGTTGTCCTGGTTGAGGCGGAACGATTCGCGGATTTGGCGTTTCAGGCGGTTACGCTCAACGGAGAGCTTGACGCTCTTTTTCCCGATCACCAGGCCCAAGCGGGGATGATCGAGCTCGTTGTTGCGTGCCAGCAGCAGGACATTTTTGCCCGGCGCTTTGCCGCTAGGGGAGTCGAAGACTGCCTTGAATTGCCGGGGAGTTAGCAGACGCTTTTCCCGACTGAAGTCTCGACTCACCACAAGGCCGAAATTTAAACGGCGAGACGCTTACGGCCCTTGGCGCGGCGACGCGACAGGACAGCACGGCCGTTCTTGGTGGCCATACGAGCACGGAAACCGTGGGTGCGAGCGCGTTTGATAGTGCTGGGTTGGAAAGTACGTTTCATGGTGCGGTACCTGGGTGGTCGAGTACGGGCCGGAATGGCCCCCGTTTTAAGAGACCGGCGATTGTAGAGAAAGCCGAGGGTCAGGTCAATTTCCAACCAGCGTCTTGGATGAATATAAGAAATATAAAGAAGAGATATTTAAAGATGTTCTGTAATGCTAGTAATACTTAGCTAGCCACTTGTCTGTGGATAAGTGGCTCAAGGCTTTTGCAGGCCTGGCTTTCAGGGAAGGGTAAGTCTGTCAGAAAGCGGTGCTGCGGCTGTGCGGCGACAGCGCATAAGCTGGGGATGAAAGGCTCTTTTACCCACAGGGCGGGTTTTCCCGAGGTTATGCCTGGGTTTACCCAGAGCCTTCATGGTCAGTTATCCACAGACTTTACTGCGCAATGACGGTTATCCCGGAAAATCGATAACGCCTTGATTTAAGGTGCTAAGAAGGCGGTTTTCATGTGGATAACTCAGCCTTCGAAGGCTACAATGGCTGCTGTTTTTTGCCTCGCCGCCTTCCGATTTAGGGGATATCCGTGTCCGTGGAACTTTGGCAGCAGTGTGTAGAGCTTCTACGCGACGAACTGCCTGCCCAGCAATTCAACACCTGGATCCGTCCACTACAGGTCGAAGCCGAAGGCGACGAGCTTCGCGTGTATGCGCCTAACCGTTTCGTACTCGACTGGGTCAATGAAAAGTACCTCAGTCGTTTGCTCGAGCTGCTCGGCGAGCGGACCAATGGCTTGGTACCTGCGCTTTCCTTATTGATAGGCAGTAAGCGCAGCGGTGCGTCGCGTGCTGCGGCAGTGAGCGCTCCGCCGATGGAGCCGAGCCGATCGGCACCGGCTCAGGCTCAGGCTTCTGTGGCGCAGCAGGCCGCGGCTCCCGCTCAGAGCGAGCCTTCGCGGTCCAGCTTCGACCCCATGGCCGGTGCGGCGAACCAGCAGGCGCCGGCACGTACCGAGCGTTCGGTGCAGGTCGAAGGTGGCCTCAAGCACACCAGTTACCTGAACAGGACCTTCACCTTCGACAACTTCGTCGAGGGTAAGTCCAACCAGCTCGCGCGCGCGGCCGCCTGGCAGGTGGCAGATAACCCCAAGCACGGTTACAACCCGCTGTTTCTCTATGGCGGCGTAGGTCTAGGTAAAACCCACTTGATGCATGCGGTGGGCAATCACCTATTGCAGAAGAACCCCAATGCCAAGGTGGTTTACCTGCATTCCGAGCGCTTCGTCGCCGATATGGTCAAGGCACTGCAGTTGAATGCGATCAACGAGTTCAAGCGTTTCTATCGCTCGGTGGATGCGCTGTTGATCGACGACATTCAATTCTTCGCCAAAAAAGAACGCTCCCAGGAAGAATTTTTCCACACCTTCAATGCCTTGCTCGAAGGCGGTCAGCAGGTGATTCTCACCAGCGACCGTTACCCGAAGGAAATCGAAGGTCTGGAAGAACGTCTCAAGTCGCGTTTCGGCTGGGGCCTGACGGTGGCGGTCGAGCCGCCCGAGTTGGAAACCCGGGTGGCTATCCTGATGAAGAAGGCCGACCAGGCCAAGGTCGATCTGCCGCATGACGCCGCTTTCTTTATCGCTCAACGGATTCGCTCCAACGTGCGCGAACTCGAAGGCGCGTTGAAGCGGGTGATCGCCCACTCGCACTTTATGGGCCGCGACATCACCATCGAGTTGATTCGCGAATCGCTAAAAGATCTGTTGGCGTTGCAGGATAAATTGGTCAGCATCGACAATATCCAACGCACCGTCGCCGAGTATTACAAGATCAAGATTTCCGACCTGCTGTCCAAACGTCGTTCACGTTCGGTGGCGCGCCCGCGACAAGTCGCCATGGCGTTGTCGAAGGAGCTGACCAACCACAGCCTGCCGGAAATCGGCGACGCCTTCGGCGGCCGCGATCACACCACGGTATTGCATGCATGCCGTAAGATTGCTGAACTTAAGGAATCCGACGCGGACATCCGCGAGGACTACAAGAATCTACTGCGCACGCTGACCACCTAACGCAATTCCACTAGGCAAGGGACTAGACCATGCATTTCACTATTCAACGCGAAGCCCTGTTGAAACCCCTGCAACTGGTCGCCGGCGTCGTGGAACGCCGTCAGACCTTGCCGGTGCTTTCCAACGTATTGCTGGTGGTCGAAGGCCAACAGTTGTCGCTGACCGGTACCGACCTCGAAGTCGAGCTGGTGGGCCGGGTCGATTTGGAAGAGCCGGCCGAGCCGGGCGAGATCACCGTACCCGCGCGCAAGCTGATGGATATCTGCAAGAGTTTGCCGGCTGATGCCCTGGTCGATATCCGTATCGACGAGCAGAAGCTGGTGGTCAAAGCCGGGCGCAGCCGTTTCACCCTTTCCACCCTGCCCGCCAACGATTTCCCAACCGTTGAAGAAGGTCCGGGTTCGCTGACCTTCAGCCTGGTGCAGAGCAAACTGCGCCGTTTGATCGAACGCACCAGCTTCGCCATGGCCCAGCAAGATGTGCGCTACTACCTCAACGGCATGTTGCTCGAAGTACAGACCGGCTTGCTGCGTGCGGTGGCAACCGATGGCCATCGCCTGGCGATGTGTTCCATGGACGCGGCGGTCGAGCAGGTCGAGCGCCATCAGGTCATAGTGCCGCGTAAAGGTATCCTCGAATTGGCGCGGTTGCTTACCGAGCAAGATGGCAGCGTCAGCATTGTCCTCGGCCAGCATCATATCCGCGCAACCACCGGCGAGTTCACCTTCACCTCGAAGCTGGTCGACGGCAAATTCCCTGATTACGAACGCGTGCTGCCGCGCGGCGGCGACAAGCTGGTTATCGCTGATCGCCAGGGGCTGCGCGAAGCTTTCAGCCGCACGGCGATTCTTTCCAACGAAAAATATCGCGGTATCCGTCTGCAGCTGGAATCCGGCTTGCTGAAGATCCAGGCCAACAACCCCGAGCAGGAAGAAGCGGAAGAAGAAATTGCAGTCGACTACAGCGGCAGCTCGCTGGAGATCGGCTTCAACGTAAGCTACCTGTTGGACGTGTTAGGTGTGATGACCACCGAGCAGGTTCGCCTGATTCTTTCCGATGCCAATAGCAGCGCCCTTGTACAAGAGGCTGGCAACGACGATTCCGCATACGTGGTTATGCCGATGCGTTTGTAAGTCGTTAACCCACCTTGAATGGCTACTGTGCTCGAACCGACGATCAGGCTTCGCGGCGATGCGCAGTAGCGTTCAAGGGGTGCTCCGCCACAGATCGCGCAATGCGAATGAAGCGGGCATCGTTGCATGGGTCCTATGTTTGTGGTTTACCATCCAGTCCTTGTTCCACCCTCGCCCGCTACATTATTAAACGGTCTGTTTAATGTCCCTGACCCGTATTTCGGTAACTGCGGTGCGCAATCTGCAAGCCGCGACGCTTTCCCCCTCCCCGCGCATCAATATCCTTTACGGCGACAATGGCAGCGGCAAAACCAGTTTGCTGGAAGCCATCCACCTGCTTGGCTTGGCCCGCTCCTTTCGCAGCGTCCGTCTTGTTCCGGTGATCCAGCACGAGCAACCCGCCTGCACGGTATTTGGTCAGGTGCAGTTGGGTGACGGTCGTCTGAGCAATCTGGGGATTGCCCGTGACCGTCAGGGTGAATTGCAGATACGTATCGACGGGCAAAGTGCGCGAAGCGCGGCGCAGCTTGCCGATACGCTGCCGTTGCAGCTGATCAACCCGGACAGTTTTCGCTTGCTGGAGGGCGCACCGAAGATCAGGCGGCAGTTTCTCGATTGGGGAGTGTTCCACGTGGAACCTCGTTTTCTACCGGCCTGGCAGCGCCTACAGAAGGCGCTACGGCAGCGGAACTCGTGGCTGCGGCATGGTACACTTGACGCCGCTTCGCAGGCGGCATGGGATCGTGAGCTGTGCCTGGCCAGTGAAGAAATAGACGGTTACAGGCGAGCTTACATCCAGGCTTTAAAACCGGTTTTCGAACAGACTCTAAGTGAGTTAATCGAGCTTGAGGGGCTTACCCTCAGCTACTACCGGGGCTGGGATAAAGAGCGCGCCTTGCAGGATGTGTTGGCCACTTCCCTATCGCGCGATCAGCAGTTGGGCCATACCCAAGCGGGGCCCCAGCGAGCAGATCTCCGATTACGTTTCGCAGCCCATAACGCCGCAGAAATTTTGTCCAGGGGCCAACAGAAGCTGGTGGTATGCGCCCTGCGTATTGCCCAAGGCCATCTAGTGGACCAGGCCAAACGCGGTCAGTGCATCTACCTCGTGGATGACTTGCCATCAGAGTTGGATGAGCAGCACCGCAAAGCCTTGTGCCGTTTGTTAGAAGATTTGAACTGCCAGGTATTTATCACCTGTGTAGACCATGAATTATTGAGGGAAGGCTGGCGCACGGATACGCCCGTCACTGTGTTCCACGTGGAACATGGCAGTATCACCCAGACCGATGACCACCGGGAGTGAATGCATGAGCGACAACCAAACGTACGACTCCAATAACATTAAGGTCTTGAAAGGCCTGGATGCCGTACGCAAGCGGCCGGGCATGTACATCGGCGATACCGACGACGGCAGCGGCTTGCACCACATGGTGTTCGAGGTGGTCGACAACTCGATTGACGAAGCTTTGGCAGGTCACTGCAGCGATATCGTCATCACTATCCACCCGGATGAATCCATTAGCGTGCGCGACAACGGCCGCGGTATTCCGGTGGACATCCACAAAGAAGAAGGCGTTTCCGCCGCCGAAGTCATCATGACCGTGCTGCACGCGGGCGGTAAGTTCGATGACAACTCCTACAAGGTTTCCGGCGGTTTGCACGGCGTAGGCGTCTCGGTTGTCAACGCGCTCTCCGAACATCTACTGCTGACAGTGCGCCGTAGCGGCCATATCTGGGAACAGACCTACGTCCATGGGGTGCCGCAAGAACCCATGCGCATCGTCGGCGACTCCGATACCACCGGCACCCAGATCCACTTCAAACCGTCCGCAGAGACCTTCGCCAATATCCATTTCAGCTGGGATATTCTGGCCAAGCGTCTGCGCGAGCTGTCGTTCCTCAACTCCGGCGTGGGCATCGTCCTCAAGGACGAGCGCAGCGGCAAGGAAGAACTGTTCAAGTACGAAGGCGGTTTGCGCGCCTTCGTCGAATACCTGAACGTCAACAAGACCGCGGTCAACCAGGTGTTCCACTTCACCATCCAGCGTGAAGACGGCATCGGCGTGGAAGTGGCGTTGCAGTGGAACGACAGCTTCAACGAGAACTTGCTGTGCTTCACCAACAACATTCCCCAGCGCGACGGCGGCACCCACTTGGCGGGCTTCCGTTCGGCGCTGACGCGTAACCTGAACGCCTACATCGAGCAGGAAGGTCTGGCCAAGAAACACAAGATCGCCACCACCGGCGACGATGCCCGCGAAGGCCTGACCGCGATCATTTCGGTCAAGGTACCGGACCCCAAGTTCAGCTCGCAGACCAAGGACAAGCTGGTCTCCTCCGAGGTGAAGACCGCGGTCGAACAGGAAATGGGCAAGCACTTCTCCGACTTCCTGCTGGAGAATCCCAACGAAGCCAAAGCCGTGGTCGGCAAGATGATCGACGCCGCGCGCGCCCGTGAAGCGGCGCGTAAAGCGCGGGAAATGACCCGTCGCAAAGGCGCCCTGGATATCGCCGGGCTGCCGGGCAAATTGGCCGACTGCCAGGAAAAAGACCCTGCCCTTTCCGAGCTCTACATAGTGGAAGGGGACTCCGCGGGCGGTTCTGCCAAGCAGGGCCGTAACCGCAAGACCCAGGCGATCCTGCCGCTCAAGGGCAAGATCCTCAACGTCGAGAAAGCCCGCTTCGACAAGATGATTTCCTCTCAGGAAGTCGGCACCCTGATCACCGCCCTGGGCTGTGGTATCGGCCGCGATGAATACAACATCGACAAGCTGCGCTACCACAACATCATCATCATGACCGACGCCGACGTCGACGGTTCGCACATCCGCACCCTGCTGCTGACCTTCTTCTTCCGTCAGTTGCCGGAGCTGGTCGAGCGCGGCTACATCTATATCGCCCAGCCGCCGTTGTACAAGGTCAAGAAGGGCAAGCAGGAGCAGTACATCAAGGACGACGAGGCCATGGAGGAATACATGACCCAGTCGGCCCTGGAAGACGCCAGCCTGCACGTCAACGAAAGTGCGCCTGGTCTGTCCGGCGAATCGCTGGAGCGTCTGGTCAACGACTACCGCCTGGTGATGAAGACGCTCAATCGTCTGTCGCGTCTCTACCCCATCGAGCTGACCGAACACTTCGTCTACATTCCGCGGGTCAGCACCGAACAGTTGGCCGACAAAGAGGCCATGCAAACCTGGCTGGCTTTGCTCGATGCGCGCCTTAAAGGCATGGAGAAATCCGGCCTGGTGTACAGAACCAGCCTGCGTGAAGACCAGGAACGCCACCTCTGGTTGCCGGAAGTCGAGTTGGTTTCCCACGGGGTTTCCAGCTATATCACCTTCAACCGCGACTTCTTCGCCAGCAACGACTACAAGACCGTCACCAGCCTGGGCGACCAGCTGAACAGTCTGCTGGAAGAAGGCGCCTACGTGCAGCGTGGCGAGCGCAAGAAGCCCGTAGCTACCTTCAAGGACGCCCTGGGTTGGCTGATGACCGAAAGCACCAAGCGCCACAGCATCCAGCGCTATAAGGGTCTCGGCGAGATGAACCCGAACCAGCTGTGGGAAACCACCATGGACCCGGAAGTGCGGCGCATGCTCAAGGTGACGATCGAAGACGCCATCGGCGCGGACCAGATCTTCAACACCCTGATGGGCGACGCGGTCGAGCCGCGCCGTGACTTTATCGAGGCCAATGCATTGGCGGTATCTAACCTGGACTTCTGATCATCATCAGAATGTGTCCACGGGCAGATTAATTGTCCTGACAGAACCTCAGAACCCCGAACTAGCTCAGCTATGTCGGGGTTTTTTTTGAGATTCATAATGACGATAAACTGCCTTTGTCTACGGGATGATCAGGCAAGGCTTGCTACTGACGCATGCGCTACCCTAATGTTTTCCGCTAAGGACGGCCTATCAAAAGCGACTTTGGCTTAGGGCCCTTGCACATAAATTAAGGACAATCCATGTACGACATAGTTGGCGATATCCACGGTTATGCAGCGGTGCTTCAGCGATTGCTGGTCAAGCTTGGCTATGCCGAGGATGGCGGCGTTTGGCAGCATCCGCAGCGCAAGGTGATTTTTCTTGGTGACTTCGTTGACCGAGGGCCTGAGCAGCTTGAGGTCATCGACATTGCCAAGCGGATGGTTGAAGCGGGTCATGCACTGGCGGTAATGGGAAATCACGAGTTCAATGCGGTTGCTTGGGCGACCGCAGACGATGCAAGGCCCGGAGAGTTTCTTCGCAGCCATAGCAGCAAGAATCGTCACCAGCATGCGGCATTTTTGAATCAGATTGTCGAAGGTTCGACTGCCCACCAGGAGGCCATAGCCTGGTTCAAGACCCTGCCTCTTTTTCTGGATCTCGATGGCTTACGAGTGGTCCACGCCTGTTGGCACCCCGCGCATCTGCAGATACTTTCCTCCCACATCGATAAGAGAAACAGGGTTAAGACCGAATCCTGGCCGGCGCTTTGCAGTGAAGGAGGTGCGCCATTCGAGGCATTGGAAACCATCCTCAAAGGCATGGAAATACCGCTTCCAACGGGTGTTGAGTATCGAGACAAGGATGGTCATCTCCGCAGACGTACGCGAACGCATTGGTGGCAATCCAAGGAGGGACTCACTTATCGGGAGTTGGCGATGGTGCCGCCGGAGTTGGTTGAGCAGATACCACATGAGCCGGTGCCGCAGGGGCTTCAGCCAGGCTATGACGGTATCAAACCCCTATTTATCGGGCACTACTGGATGAGCGGTGTGCCCAATTTGCTCAGCGATCACATCGCTTGCTTGGATTGGAGCATCGCGGGCAGCAAAGCGGCTAGCGCGAAGCTATGTGCCTATCGCTGGAGTGGCGAAGGCGTGCTGTCCACAGATAATTTGGTATGGGTAGCCAGGTAAGCGATTGCCGCGTCTGCCAGTTAAGCCACCCCGCCATGCCATGGCGGGGATACTTTTGTCGGCTAAGCCAACGGCACCCACCAATACCTCACGAAGTGAAAGAAGATCGGTGCGGCGAAGCATACCGAGTCGAGACGGTCGAGCATGCCGCCGTGGCCTTCGATCATATGGCCCCAGTCCTTTACCCCACGGTCGCGTTTGATCGCCGACATCACCAGGCCGCCGGCGAAGCCCAGCAGGTTGACGGTGAGGGCCATAAGCGCGGCCTGCCAGAAGTTGAATGGGGTGATCCAGTACAGCAGCGCGCCAGCCAGGCAGGCCAGGGATACGCCGCCGACAAAGCCTTCGAGGGTCTTCGAGGGTGACAGGCGCGGGGCGATCTTGCGTTTGCCGAACAGTTTGCCGCAGACGTACTGCAGCACGTCTGAGAGCTGCACCACTATGATCAGCCAGGCGATCAGCAGCAGGTTGCGCCCTTCATAGCCGGGGATGTCCAGGGTCAGCAATGCTGGTACCGCGGAAATGCAGTACACCGCGATCATCAGACCCCATTGCACCTTGGAGGCTCGTTCGAGAAAGCGCGTGGTATCGCCGCCGAGGGAGGCGAGAATCGGCAGCAGAAGGAACAGGTAAACCGGGATAAAGATCGAGAACAGGCCGTACCAATCGACGGCGATCAACAGGTATTGCATGGGTAAAGCGAAGTAGAACGCTGCCACCAGCGCCGGGTAATCGCTGCGCCGGGTCGGCGTCAGGGTCATAAACTCGCGCAGGGCGTAGAAGGAGACGAAGTAGAACAGCAGGATCACGCCGATATCGCCGAACATGAAGGCGGCGCCTATCACCAGCACCATCACCCACCAGGCGTTGATCCGCGCGTTGAGGTTGTCGATCACCGGGTTGGGCGTGTCGCCGCTGCGCCGCTTGAGGAAATAGCCGATGGCCGAGGCCAACAGCAACAGGGCGCCGATACCGGCGAACAGCATCAGGGTGTTGTTATCCATCTCAAACCTCCTCGGGTGCCATGGCCAACAGTGCGTTACGGGCGCGTTCGAGGAACGCTTCCTTGCTTTCCGTTTCCAGCGGTTGCAACGGCGCACCGAAGCTCAGGGTGCACAGCAGCGGCAATGGCAGTGCCCTGCCCTTGGGCATGACGCGGCTGAGGTTGGCGATCCACACGGGGATCAGCTCGATATGCGGTCGCGCCTGGGCCAAATGGTAGAGGCCGCTCTTGAACGGCAACAAACCATCTTCCAGATTGCGTGTGCCCTCGGGAAACAGGATCAATGAATCGCCGTTATCCAGGGCATCTAGCATCGGTTGCAGCGGGTTGCTGTGGGCGGAACTGCGCTCGCGATCGATCAGCACGCCATTGAACACCTCGTTGATCAGATAGCGGCGTAGGCCGTCGCGCTGCCAATAATCGGCGCCGGCTACGGGGCGGGTGCTGCGCCGCAATTCCGGCGGTAGCGAGGCCCAGAGCAGCACGAAGTCGCCGTGGCTGCTGTGGTTGGCGTAGTACAGGCGCTGCACGGGTTGCGCGGTGCAGCCGAGCCAAAGCGCACGGGCGCCGGTTAGCAGGCGTGCGGCGGAGGTAATCGCAAAGGCGGTCAGGGAAGCGAGCATGACGATTCCTTATC
>CAMPJN010000057.1 GCA_946886875.1 uncultured Pseudomonas sp. | reverse complement strand
CCAGCAGCACCTGGGCGGTGCAGATGTTGCTGGTGGCCTTCTCGCGGCGGATGTGTTGCTCGCGGGTCTGCATGGCCAGGCGCAGGGCCGGCTTGCCGAAGCGGTCGACCGACATGCCAACCAGGCGGCCCGGCATATCGCGCTTGAACGCATCGCGAGTGGCGAAGTAGGCAGCGTGCGGGCCGCCGAAACCCAAGGGCACGCCGAAACGCTGGGCGCTGCCCAGGGCTACGTCGGCACCGAATTCACCCGGCGGGGTAAGCAGGGTCAAGGCCAGCAGGTCGGCGGCTACGGCGACCAGGGCATTGGCGGCGTGGAAGCGCTCGACCAGCTCGCGGTAATCGAAGATATCGCCATTGCTCGCCGGGTATTGCAGCAGCGCGCCGAAGTAGGCGCTGGCGTCAGTGATGGTGCTTTCTTCGCCGACTACCACTTCGATACCCAGGGGCTCGGCACGGGTGCGCAGCACGTCGAGGGTTTGCGGGTGGCAGTGTTGCGAGGCGAAGAAGGCGTTGCTGGCCTTGTTCTTCGACAGGCGCTTGCAGAAGGTCATGGCTTCGGCGGCGGCGGTGGCTTCGTCGAGCAAGGAGGCGTTGGCGATCGACAGGCCGGTGAGGTCGATGATCAGGGTCTGGAAGTTCAGCAGGGATTCCAGGCGGCCCTGGGAAATTTCCGGCTGGTAGGGGGTGTAGGCGGTGTACCAGGCCGGGTTTTCCAGAAGGTTGCGCAGAATCGCACTCGGCGTATGGGTGCCGTGGTAACCCTGGCCGATATAGGTCTTGAACTGCTGATTCTTGCTGGCGATGACTTTGATCTTGGCCAGGGCGTCGGCTTCGGAGAGACCCGGAGTCTGGCCGAGGATGCTGGTGCCCTTGATGCTTTCCGGGATCACGCTGGCGGTCAGCGCGTCGAGGGATTCATAGCCGAGGGTGGCGAGCATCTCAGCGGTATCGGCTTCGCGCGGGCCGATATGCCGGGCGATAAATTCGTTCTGGGTGGTCAGGTCGGTCATGTCGATCTCTCAGGCGTCGGCGTTGGCGTTCAACAGGCGCTCATAGGCGGCCTGGTCGAGCAGATCGGCGACGGCGCTGGCATTGACCGGACGGAAGCGAAAGAACCAGCCTTCGCCGAGCGGGTCCTGGTTGACCAGCTCCGGGCTGGCTTCCAGTGCGCTGTTTACTTCGAGCACTTCGCCGTCGAGCGGCATGGCGATATTGCTGGCGGCTTTCACCGACTCCAGTACCGCGACTTCTGCGCCAACAGTGTAGGCCTGCAATTCAGGGAGCTGTACGAACACCACGTCGCCGAGCGCCTCCTGGGCATAAGCGGTGATGCCAACGGTGACCAGGCCATCTGCGTCCTGACGCAGCCATTCGTGATCGACGGTAAAACGCAACTCGCTCATGTGTACTCCTCAAGGGTGCGGACTCGCCCTTTTTTATGCGGGCGATGATCAAGGTGCTCGTGCCTGGGCACGGGCGCTGGTGTTAAATCCATAGCAAAGGTGATGCCATTGTATTTTTATCTAATTAAATCAATAGCTTACATTTGTTTTTGGTCTGCTTTGGCAGGGTGCGTGTATTGAATTCGATACATTTGCCGCAAATAGGAAAGTCAATGTCGCTACAGGCCGCGTGGCGTGGTGCGGTGCCTGGATTGTATTGATTTCGTTACGATGTATTGAATTGGATACGGTTGCATTCGACACCCGAAACAGGCGCGCCGCCTGGGCTTATCCGGGCTCTACAACGCTCTATGGTCTTGTAGGGCGGACATGCCGAAGGCTTGTCCGCCGTCCGGCTGCCAGCGGCGGACAAGGCTGCGCCATGTCCTCCCTACCAAAGCGCTCTGCGGATACGGATGCGGTTGGCTCGGGCAACCTGAGGCCTTATCGCATCAAACCCTCCATAAAATCCGCCAGACGGCTGGCCATGCTGCGACGCCAGGGGGCGCTGCGTGGGTCGGCGAGTACCCGATCTTCATGGGCGAAACTGCGGATGATGGCGTTGTAGCCGAGCCAGCGGCAGGGCTCCGGCTCCCAGGTTTTGAGCGCGGTCAGCGGGCGTTCGCCGAGTACCCAGGGTTGTTCGGTAAGCGGCGTAGCCTTGCCGAGAATCAAGTCCGCCAGGGTGCGCCCGGCCAGGTTGCTGGCGCCGACGCCTTCGCCGCCGTAACCGCCGGCCAGGGCGATGCGGCTGTCGCGGTCGAGCAGCATATGCGGCTGGAAGCGCCGCGCCATGCCCAGGTTGCCACCCCAGCCATGGCTGATGGCGACATTGCGCAACTGCGGGAACAGCTCGCCGAACAGGTAACGACGCAGCTGGATTTCCGCCTCGCTGAGGCTGAAATCCTCGCGCAGGCGCCCGCCGAAGCGATAGCCGCCACGGGCGCCGAACACCAGACGGTCGTCGGCGCTGCGCTGGCCGTAGGTGACCTGGCGGCTGAACTCGCTGAAGGCCTGGCCGCGGCTTAGGCCGATCTCGTCCCACTGGCTCGCGGCCAACGGTTCGCTGGCGATCAGCAGGCTTTGCACCGGTAGTTGATAGCGCCCGAGCGGCGGCAGGCTGGCGGCATAACCTTCCACGGCGGGCACCACCCAGTCGGCATGCAGTTCGCCTTGTTCGGTGCGCACCAGCCCCGGTTGCCAGTGGCTGACCCTGCTCTGCTCGAACAGCTGCACACCCAGGCGCTCGACCGCCAGGGCCAGACCGCGCACCAGCTTGGCCGGCTGGATGGTCGCGCAGTGCGGGCTGTAAATCGCGCCGAGCGGGCCCTTGATGCGCAGTTGCTGGTTCAGTTCCTTGGGTGGCAGCCAGCGGTAGTCGGCTTCGTTCAAACCCTCTTTATGCAGCGCTGCGAGCCAGGCGCGCAGGCGTTGTTCCTGTTCCGGGTAGCGCGCCGCGCAATAGAGCACGCCGCCCTTGCGGTAATCGCAGTCGATGCCCTCGCGGCGCAACACATCCGCCACTTCTTCGGGGATGCCATGCAGCAGCTCGAACCCGGCGCGGCGGCGCTCGGGCGGCAGGCCGGCGAGCAGGCGATCCTCGCCGAGCAAATTGCCCATCAGCCAGCCGCCATTGCGCCCGCTGGCGCCGAAACCGGCGTACTCGGCCTCGACTATGGCGATACGCAGCTGCGGCGCCTGGCGCTTCAGGTAATAGGCGGTCCACAACCCGCTATAGCCGGCGCCGATGATGGCCACGTCGACTTGCTGGCTACCTTGCAGGGCAGGGCGTGAGTGGGTGGGGCGGTCGAGCTGGTCCATCCACAGACTGATTGGCGGGTGCGGCGGCATGCGGGCGGTCCTTAAGTGAATGCCCGTAAGCGTACACCAGGGCTTTCCCGGGACGGTGGGCGCAGAGGCACTGTTTATGGGCGATACAGGGGTATTCATCAGCGCTATGGCAGCCCATCGAAGCGACGCATAGACCGCCGTCAAACGCCCACCCTGGCATGCGATTCACTCTTTCGGTTGACAGCGGAATACCTCTTTCGGGCGCTTATCCATGCGGGTGGCACTGGTTAGCTTGGCACCTCAACACGAAACCAAGCTTTCCAGGAGAGCCGCATGACAACAAAAACAAGGCATGCCGTCTTCCAGCCCTGCGCACTGGCCGTTGCCGTCGCTTTAGGCTGTGTCGCGCCAGTTCAAGCAATCTCGTTCAATATCGGCGAGGTTGAGGCGCAGTTCGATTCCGCGCTGTCAATCGGAGCCAGCTGGGGCGTGCGTGGGGCCGATCCAGATTTCGTCTCACCGTTCAACTCGGTAGGTCATCGCGGCGAAGCCTCATCGCGCACCAACGATGACGGTCGCTTGAACTTCAAGAGAGGCGAGACCTTTTCGAAGATCTTCAAGGGTGTGCATGACCTGGAGCTGAAATACGGCGATACCGGGGTATTTATCCGTGGCAAGTATTGGTACGACTTCGAGACCAAGGACGAGCACCGGCTGTTCTACGACATCGACGATCACAACCGCAAAGAAGCGGCGCAATCATCGGGTGCGGAGATTCTCGATGCCTTCATCTACCACAACTACAGCATCGGCTCGCTGCCGGGCAGCGTGCGGGCGGGCAAGCAGGTGGTCAGTTGGGGTGAGAGCACCTTTATCCCCAACAGCATCAACTCGATCAACCCGGTCGACGCCTCCGCCTTGCGCCGTCCTGGCGCCGAGGTCAAGGAAGCGCTGATTCCGGTGAATATGCTCTATGTGTCGCAGGCTCTGACCGACACTGTAAGCGCCGAGGTCTTTTACCAATTGGAGTGGGATCAGACCGTTGCCGATAACTGCGGCACTTTCTTCTCCACCGGCGACCCGATTGCCGACGGTTGCGAGGATCGCCTGGTGGTAGGCGGTTTGGATCTGCCGCCGGGTCAGGCAGGCAATGCCTTCGTACCCCGTGGCGATGATCGCGATGCTCGCGACTCCGGCCAGTACGGCGTGGCGTTACGCTGGTTTGCCGAGTCGCTGAACGACACCGAGTTCGGTCTCTACGCGCTGAATTACCACAGCCGCAGCCCGAACTTCAGCTTCACCCGTACGACTACAGGTAGCCCATTCACTTCGAACTATTTTCTCGATTACCCGGAAGATATTCGTCTCTATGGCATGAGCTTCCAGACCAATGTCAGCGGTGTGGCGGTGGCCGGCGAACTCAGCTATCGGCCGAACATGCCGATGCAGATCAACAGCACCGACTTGACCTTGGCTGCTCTCGGGCAGCCCGTCTCCCCGGTGTTTACCAGCGGTCATGCGCAGAACGTGGCTGGTGAAGAAATCCAGGGTTACGTGCGCAAGCCGTTCACCCAGGCCCAGGTCACCGTCGTGCACACCATCGACCGCGTGCTTGGCGCCAGCCGCGTCGCCCTGGTCGGTGAGGTCGGTTACAACCATATCAGCGGTATCAGCAATGACGTGGGCGATCTACGTTTCGGTCGCGACTCGGTCTTTGGCTTCGGTGAAATCTCCAACAACGCGGCGTGCGAGGCGGCTTTCAACGCCCTCAACCCGGACGAGTGCAACGACGACGGTTTCTTTACCACCAGTTCCTGGGGCTACCGCGTGCGTGCCAATGCCGAGTACAGCAACGTGTTTGCCGGGGTCAACCTGACCCCGAACATCGCCTGGTCGCATGACGTCGACGGCTACGGGCCGAACTTCAACGAAGGCAGCAAGTCGGTCAGCGTCGGCCTGAATGCCGATTTCATGAATACCTATAACGCCAGCCTTAGCTACACCGACTTCTTCGGCGGCGAGTACAACACCGCTACTGATCGCGACTTCGTCGCTTTGAGTTTCGGTGTGAACTTCTGATCAACGACGCGTAAAGGATCCGTACAGAATGAAAAACACAAGAATCCTGCAAACCGGGGCGTTGGCGCTGACCTTGTTGGCCAGCAGCGTAATGGCGGCAGTCTCCCCAGAGGAAGCGGCAAAACTGGGCACTAGCCTGACTCCGCTCGGCGCGGAAATGGCCGGTAATGCCGACGGCACCATCCCCGCCTGGACCGGCGGTCTTTCGACCACCGCCGCAGCTGTCGACGACAAGGGCTTCCTGGCCGACCCATTTGCCAGCGAGCAGCCGCTGTTCACCATCACCGCGAGTAATGCCGAGCAGTACCAGGGCAAGTTGTCCCCAGGGCAATTGGCAATGCTCAAGCGTTACCCGGACAGCTACAAGATCCCGGTTTACCCGAGCCATCGCAGTGTCGCGGTGCCGGATGAAATCTACGCTGCGGCGAAGAAGAGCGCGCTCAATACCACCAGCATCGATGGTGGCAACGGCCTGCAGAACTTCAGCGACAGCCGCTACTACGCCTTCCCGATTCCCAAGAGCGGCGTCGAGGTGATCTGGAACCACATCACCCGCTACCGCGGCGGCAACGTGCGTCGGCACATCACCCAGGCCACACCGCAAACCAACGGTTCCTACAGCCTGGTCAAGTTCGAGGACGAAATCGCCTTTCCTTCGGACATGCCCGATGTCGATCCGGCCAAAGCCGCCAACGTGCTGCTGTATTTCAAGCAGCGGGTAACCGCGCCTTCGCGCCTGGCGGGTAACGTGCTGCTGGTGCACGAGACCATCGATCAGGTCAAGGAGCCGCGCCTGGCATGGCTCTACAACGCCGGTCAGCGCCGCGTGCGCCGCGCCCCACAGGTCGCCTATGACGGCCCGGGAACCGCCGCCGATGGTATGCGCACCGCGGACAACTTCGACCTGTTCTCCGGCGCGCCTGATCGTTACGACTGGAAGCTGGTGGGCAAGAAGGAGATGTACATCCCGTACAACAGCTTCAAGCTGGATTCGCCTGCGCTGAAGTACGACGACGTGATCAAGGCCGGTCATATCAACCAGGACCTGACCCGTTATGAACTGCACCGGGTCTGGGAAGTGGAAGCCACGCTGAAGTCCGGCGAGCGGCACATCTACGCCAAGCGCCATATGTACTTCGACGAAGACAGCTGGCAGTTGGCCCTGGTCGACCACTACGACGGTCGCGGTCAGTTGTGGCGTGTCGCCGAGGGGCATACCCAGAGCTATTACCACCACAAGATGACCGGTTACACCCTGGAAGCGTTGTACGACCTGGTTGCCGGTCGCTATTTGGCCCTGGGGATGAAGAACGAGGAAAAATCGGCTTATAGCTTCGGCTTCGATGCCCACGGCGCCGATTACACCCCTGCCGCACTGCGCAGCTCCGGGGTGCGTTAAGTCCGGCAGGCTCCTAAGGTCGGCATTGCTCCTGCACTATTTAGGCGACCCCTGTGGGTCGCCTTTTTTATTTACAACTATCAGAGGGCGTAATACAGCTGTCGGTCAGGCCGATACAGGTCTAGCCTGAGCCGACTGATAATTCGAATAAAAGCAGTCACTGGAAGTCATGAGCGCTTACTCCGTCTCCATGTCCGTCCCGTCCTCGCCTTGTGCGAGGAGCGCACCGTTACGCCCGCCGCCCGGGCATATCCCGCGTGAACACCTGCAGCGCAGGCTGCTCGCAGAGGATTGCCGCGTGCGCCTGCTGGTCGCCCCAGCAGGGTTCGGCAAGTCGGTACTGCTCGCCGATTGCGTTCGTGCCTGTCCCGCCGGCTGCACGCCGCTGTGGCTCAACTGTGGTGGGCAAAAGTGGACGGCGCAGCAATTCTGCAGGCAATTGGCCGAGCTATTGGATTACCCGCCGACGGTCCTCGAAGCCGAGTTGACCCTGGCCCTGCAGCGCGAAGAGCGCGACCTGTGGATACTGCTTGACGATTACCCGCGTGAGCCGGATGCCGAACTCGACGCCTGTTTCGACCGTTTGCTCAGCGCCTCGGCGGACGGGTTGCGCTGGTGGCTGGGCAGCCGCCGCCGTCCCGCCTGCAACTTGCCGCGCCTGTTGCTCAATGGCGAGCTGTTGGAACTGAACGGCAACGATCTGCTGTTTACCGCGGATGAAGTGGCGGCCTGGCAGCAGCAAGCGAACAATGCACAAAGCCATCGGGCGGAGAGTCTGTATGCGCTGACCCGCGGTTGGCCGGCGGCGTTGCGCCTGCTTACCGTGCAGCCGCCGCGGGAGAATGGTGGCGTGCCCTTGTGCGAGGAACACAGCCTGTTGCTGCGCGACTATGTCGAGCATGAAGTGCTGCAGGACTTGCCCGCCGAGCTGCGCGACACGCTTAGCCAACTGGCGCTGATACCGCGTTTCAACGATCAACTCTGTGAGCATCTGCTGGGTGTCGGTGAAGGTGCCGCTTGGCTGCAGGCACTGTGCGCCCGCGGTCTGTTCATCGATGAACTCGAAGAGCAGGCCGATTGGTTCGAAGTTTTCGCGCCTATGGCCGCGCTATTGCAGCAACGCGCCAAGGCTGCACCCTGCGCCAGCCTGCATCTGCGCGCCAGCCAATGGTTCGCCGCCCAGGGCGACGTGCGCACGGCGGTGGAACATGCGCTCAAGGGCGGGCAGCCGGACGTGGCCGCCAGTTTTCTCGAAGGCTTCACCGAAGAGCAATTGCTCCAAGGCCAGGATTTGGCGTTGATTCTGCGCTGGCGCGCGGAATTGCCGGGCACGCTGCTGGTCAGCACGCCCCGGTTGATTCTGCTCAATGCCTGGGCACTGTTGTTGGTTGGGCAACTGGACGAGGCCGTGGCCTGCATCGATCAGCTGGCGCGTTTCCAGCCACGCGCCGATGGCCCTCGTACCCGTGAACTGTTCGCCCAATGGCAGGCCATCCAGGGTATTGCCGCCTATGGTCGCGGCTGCGCCCAGGTGTCGCGCGAAAACCTGTTGGAGGCACTGCAGGGCTTGCCGGCGAGCGCCTGGGCGCAAGCGCTGCTATGCCGCTCGATACTCACTCAGGTGGCGATCGGCGAGGGTGATCTGGAGCTGGCGCAGCAATTGAGTTTTGAGGCACTGAAGCAAGCGCGACTGTGCGGCAGTGCGATGTTCGAAGCCCTGCTGGAGCTTGATCACGGCATGCTTTTAGAGGCGCGCGGCGAGTTTGCCCGTGCCGAGGCCTTGCTGCGGCGGGTGCTTGAACAGATGGATGGGCCGCTGTTGCGGCAGACCCCGGTATTCGGACGGATTCAACTGCGCCTGGGGCGTCTGGCGCTGCGCCAGCGGCAGCACGCTGCCGCCGCCGAGTTGTTGCAGCTGGGCCTGGATGAGGCGCTGCTCAGCGGCGATCCGGGGGCTTTCCATGGTTACCTTGGCCTGGCGGAATTGGCCGTGGTTCAGGGGGATACTGCGGCGGCTTTTTCTCTTATGGCTCAAGCCGAGCGGCTGATGCAACGCCAGCGGGTCAGCGAAACCATCTATCGCGGTATCTTGCTGCTGGCCAGCAGTCGCCTGTGGATGTCCCAGGGGCATCAGCAGCGCGCGCGCGAAGCCGCGACCCGGGTGCTCAACTACCGCCGGCGCGTCAAGGTCATGCTGCCACCGCCCAATTTCCCGGAATTGATTCCACGCTTTCAGGCGCTGTTGCTGGAACTCGATATGCAGCAGGGCCATGACGTGCGTGGGCCAATGCGGGCATTGCTCGACCAGGCGTTGAGCCAGGGCCGGCAAGCGTTGGCCAGCGAACTCTGGCTGCTGTATGCCGATGCCTGTGGCGCCGCTGGCGACAAGCTGGCGGCCGCTCAGGCACGTCAGGCCGGGCAGGCGCTGCAGGCGCGTCTGAACTATCTGACGCCGTGGTTCAGCGTGGCTGGCGCCGCGCATAGCCAAACGGGCCAAGCGAGCGCAGGCCGTACCGATATGCAATTGAGCAGTCGCGAGCTGGCGGTGCTGAGCCTGATTGCCCAGGGGCTGTCCAACCAGGAAGTGGCTGAGCGCCTGTTCATCTCCCTGCACACGGTGAAGACCCACGCCCGGCGTATCAACGGCAAACTTGGCGTGGCCCGACGCACCCAGGCGGTGGCCAAGGCCAAGGCGTTGGGTCTTCTATAAAGCCTTCAATGCAGCGCTGGAGCCTGGCCCAGCTCGCGCAGGCGGGCGTTGAGCAGGATGCGTTGGCCAGGGTCTTCGCATAGCAGCAGCGCATGTTGCACATCAAAGCGCTCGGCCTGCGGACATTCCAGCCGTTGATACAACTCGGCTCGGGCCAGGTGATCGCCGAGGGTCGGCGTGCCCAATTGCAACACCCGCTCGGCGTCTTTCAGCGCCGCGAGAAAATCCTCATTGAGCAGATGCAGCTGACGCAGATTGCGCGACAGGCGTTGCAGCATGCCGCGGGGATTGCAGCTTTGCAGGTGTCCGGCGTTGAGTTCGGCTTCGGCGCCCTGATGGCGGATCAGCAGCTCGCGGCAGTCCTTGGTATATAGACGGCGCCCACCGCAGGGGTCGAGCAGATGGTCGGCGCCCGGTACACGCAGGAGAAAATGGCCGGGGAAGTTCACCCCCTGCAGCGGAATCGCCAAGCGTCGCGCCAGTTCCAACGCCAATAACGCCAGCGATAACGGCTGCCCGCGGCGCCTCGCCAACACCCGGTGCAGCAAGGCGACTTCGGGGCGCAACGGCATTTCGTCTTCCTGGTGGAAATCCAGTTCGTTGAGCCGGCGCAACAGTGGCTGCGCCAACTCGGTCGCGGGTAACTCGGGGAGACCGGCATTGACCTGCTGCTGCAGGGTATTGAGCTCACGCAGCACCTCGGCCATCTGCAGGTGCGGGTCGTGCTCGGCGGCAATCCATAACGCCGCCTCGAACGTTGCGGGCGGCTCACGGTCAAGACAGGCAAGGCAGGTTTGGCGTGGGCTCATGGTCACCTCCGGTCATGCTGTGTTTGTAGCCGGCTAGCGCGGCGGCGTCCAGTGCCGTGGCAAAACACCTGATGTCCTGCCTGGCTGCGCAGGTTAATGGCCGCGTTGCCGGGCAGCCCACGGCATGCCGCCTATACTGCGGTAAGTAAAAACCACAGGAGCCGCCCTATGTTCAGCGCAATGGAGGCCGCCAGGCTCGAAGCGTTGCATCTGACCCAGGACCCGGTGTCGGGCCTCAAAGCGGTTATCGCCATCCACAACACCCGTCTCGGCCCCGCGCTCGGTGGTTGCCGTTATCTGGTCTACCCGGACGAGCAAAGCGCGATCCGCGACGCCATTCGCCTGGCCCAGGGCATGAGCTACAAAGCCGCGCTGGCCGGCATCGAGCAGGGCGGCGGCAAGGCGGTGATCATCCGCCCGCCCCATCTGGATAACCGTGGCGCGCTGTTCGAAGCCTTCGGCCGCTTTATCGAAACCCTCAACGGGCGCTATATCACCGCGGTCGACAGCGGCACCTCCAGCGCCGATATGGACTGCATCGCCCAGCACACCCAGCACGTCACCAGCACCACCAGCGAAGGCGATCCCTCGCCGCACACCGCCATGGGCGTATTCGCCGGGGTTCGCGCCACCGCTCTGGCACGCTTGGGCAGCGATGACCTGAACGGCCTGCGCGTGGCGATCCAGGGCCTCGGGCATGTCGGTTATGCCCTGGCCGAACAGCTGCACGCGGCCGGCGCCGAGCTGCTGGTCAGCGATCTGGACGATGGCCGCGTGCAACTGGCCGTCGAGCAACTGGGCGCCCAGGCAGTGGCCAGCGAAGCCTTGCTCGGCACACCTTGCGACATACTCGCGCCCTGCGGTCTGGGCGCTGTGCTGAACGATCAAAGCGTCATGCAATTGCGTTGCTCGGCGGTTGCCGGCGCGGCGAACAACCAACTGGCGAGCGCCGATATCGCCGACACCCTGCAAGCGCGCGGCATTCTTTATGCGCCGGATTACATCATCAACTCCGGCGGGCTGATCTACGTCGCGCTGCGCCATCGCGGCGAAAGCCTCGCCGCGATCACCGCGCACCTGACCAAAATCAGCCAGCGCCTGACCGAGGTCTATCTCCAGGCTGAGGCCGACAAACGCTCCCCAGCGCGGGTCGCCGATGCCCTGGCCGAGCGCCTGTTGTACGGGCCCTGAATAGCGCTGAGCGCAACTGCCACCCGCAGCGCGCTTGAAACCCCGGGCCACAAGCCCGGGCAGAAGTAGACATTCACAAGATGTCGAGGAGTGTTCTTATGCCGGATACCCTGAAACTGCCGTTCACCCGCTATCTCAATGCCAATGGCCAACCGATCGCTGAGCTGCCCACCTGGGTCGACGACCCCGCATTGCTCACCCGCCTGTACCGGCAGATGGTGCTGACCCGCCTGTTCGACCAGAAGGCTGTGGCCCTGCAACGCACCGGACGTATCGGCACCTATGCGCCGACCCTGGGCCAGGAAGCCATAGGCGTGGCGCTCGGCAGCCTGATGCGCAGCGAAGACGTGCTGGTGCCCTATTACCGCGACACCGCCGTGCAACTGATGCGCGGGGTGAAGATGGAAGAAATCCTCCTGTATTGGGGCGGTGACGAGCGCGGCAGCGCCTATGTCGACCCGACCTCGGCGCAGGATTTCCCCATGTGCGTGCCCATCGCCACCCAGGCCTTGCATGCCTGCGGGGTGGCCAGCGCCTTCAAGATTCGCGGCGAACACCGGGTTGCTGTAACCACCTGCGGCGACGGCGCCACCAGCAAGGGCGACTTTCTTGAAGCGCTGAACGTCGCCGGCGCCTGGCAGTTGCCGGTGGTGTTCGTGGTCAACAACAACCAATGGGCGATCTCGGTGCCGCGGCGCATCCAGTGCGGCGCCCCGACCCTGGCGCAGAAGGCCATAGGCGCCGGCTTCCCCGGCGAGCAGGTGGACGGCAACGACATGCTGGCGTTGTACCAACGCATGCAGATCGCCCTGGACCGCGCCCGCCACGGCAAAGGCCCGGTGTTGCTGGAATGCCTCAGCTACCGCCTGGGCGACCACACCACCGCCGACGACGCCACCCGCTACCGTGGTGCCGAGGAAGTCAAACAGGCCTGGCTGGAGGAGCCGATCAAGCGCTTGCAGGGCTTTCTCGCCAACCAGGGCATCTGGGACGAGCGCCGTGAACAGGCACTGATCGCCGAGTGCCAGGCCGAGGTGCAAAGCGCGGTGGAGGCCTTCGAAAATGCCGGCAACCAGCCCGCCGAATCGGTGCTCGACTACGTTTACGCCAAGTGGCCGGCGGCCCTCGCCGAGCAGCGCGAGATGCTCCTGGAGCGCGTCGCCCGCCAGGCGGAGGCGCAAAGCGCTGCGGCCGGTTCTATGGAGGCTAACCATGAGTGAAGCCAAACTGAGCATGCTCGAAGCGATCAATCGGGCCTTGCACCGTGCCATGACCGAGGACGACAACGTGGTGGTGCTCGGCGAGGATGTCGGCGTCAACGGCGGGGTGTTCCGCGCCACCGCTGGCCTGCGCGAGAGCTTCGGCTTCAAGCGGGTGATAGATACGCCGCTGGCCGAAACCATGATTTCCGGCCTGGCCGTGGGTATGGCCGCCCAGGGGCTGAAACCGGTGCTGGAGATTCAGTTCCTCGGCTTCGTCTACCCGGCCATGGATCATCTGGTGTCCCACGCCGCGCGCATGCGCAACCGCACCCGCGGTCGCCTGAGTTGCCCGCTGGTGCTGCGCAGCCCGATGGGCGCCGGCATCCGCGCGCCCGAGCACCACAGCGAAAGCATCGAGGCGATGTTCGCCCATATCCCCGGCCTGCGCGTGCTGATCCCGTCCTCGCCGGCGCGGGCTTACGGCTTGCTGCTGGCGGCCATCGACGACCCCGACCCGGTGATCTTCCTCGAACCGACACGCCTCTATCGGATGAATCCGCAGCCCCTGGCCAACGACGGCAAACGCCTGCCGCTGGACAGCTGCTTCACCCTGCGCGAAGGCGGCGACCTGACTTTGATCAGCTGGGGCGCGAGCATCCATGAAAGCCTGCAAGCCGCCGAGCAATTGAGCGAGCGGGGCGTCTCGGTCGAAGTGATCGATGTGGCCTGTATCAAACCCCTGGATCTCGACACCCTGGAAGCCTCGGTGCGCAAAACCGGGCGCTGCGTGATCGTCCACGAGGCGCCGAAAAGCTGCGGCGTCGGCGCGGAAATCGCCGCCAGCCTCTACGAACGCGCGCTGCTCGATCTGCAAGCGCCGATTCAACGGGTCACCGCACCGGATATACCGCCGCCGCTGTACCGCCTGGAATCGCTGTATATCCCCAGCGTCGCCGACATAGTCGCGGCCTGCGATGCGGCGCTGAATTACGCGTGACCTAGGCGGCAGCGGTGCGCACGGCGCACCCTACGGGATGGGCACGCGGCGTAGGGTGCGCCGTGCGCACCGAGAATGGATAACGTGGGGGAACACCATGAAATATTTCAAACTGCCCGACCTCGGCGAGGGCCTGCAAGAAGCGGAAATCGTCGAGTGGCACGTCAAGGCTGGCGATACGGTCAAGGCCGATCAACTGCTGGTGTCGGTGGAAACCGCCAAGGCCATCGTCGACATTCCCGCGCCTTACGACGGCAAGGTGGTGAAAACCTTCGGCGCCGAAGGCGACATCCTGCATGTCGGCGAGCCACTGTTGGCCTACGAAGGCGAAGCCGATTCCGGCACCGTGGTGGGGCGCCTGGAAGGTGGCGGCGACAGCCAGACCGACAGTTTCTGCATCGGCGCCGCGCCTTCCACCCGCGAGCACCTGGCGCCGCGCGCGACCCCGGCGGTACGCCAGCTGGCGCGGC
>CAMPJN010000056.1 GCA_946886875.1 uncultured Pseudomonas sp. | reverse complement strand
TAACAGCCGCAGGCTGGCCCAAGGGGTGAGCGCAGCGAATCAAGTGACTCGCCCGCGAGGGGCGAAACCATAACGCTAGTTCGCCGCGTTAATCAGCCTGTCCCAGAAGCAGGGAGCGCCGCGATCAGAAAACACAAACTTGCCAGTCCGGTGTCAAGCCCACCTTCCCAACAAAAATGCGATGAACCTTTTTTCTGCCTGCGACCATTTGCCCTTGGCTTGCCGCCTACGCAAATGCAAATCGGTCTTATTTAAATCAACTCAGCCTGCTAAGATTGCCTCCCCCTATTTGCTCTCCGTGGATGTTGTCGATGCCTGGCCCGCTCCACCGCCTGTTGCCGCTGAGCCTGCTAGCAACATTGGCCGCCTGTGATCAAGCAGCGCAGTTCACCCAGGCCGAACCTGGCGAGGCCCTGTCCGGCGGTAACGCCACGGTGTTCAAGGCCGACCGCAATGCCTTCTCCCTGCCCTCGGCCAATCTCGCACCTTCACGCCGTCTGGACTTCAGCGTCGGCAACAGCTTCTTCCGCAACCCCTGGGTGACGGCACCGGCGACCACCACCGCGCGCGACGGTCTGGGCCCGCTGTTCAACACCAATGCCTGTCAGAACTGTCATATCAAGGACGGCCGCGGTCACCCGCCCGAGCCGGATGCCGTCAGCGCGGCATCCATGCTGGTGCGTCTGTCGCTGCCCGCCGGCAGCGAACACGCGGCAATCATCGAGCGCCTCGGGGTATTGCCGGAGCCGACCTACGGCGGACAGTTGCAGGATATGGCCAACCCCGGCGTCGCCGCCGAAGGCAAGGTGCGGGTCAGCTATAGCAAACGGATAGTCAGGTTCGCCGACGGTCATGCCGTGGAACTGCGCCGACCGAGCCTGGAGATCAGCCAGCTGGGCTACGGCCAGATGCACCCGGACACGCGCTTTTCCGCGCGCATAGCGCCACCGATGATCGGCCTGGGCCTGCTCGAAGCCGTTCCCGAGGCGGCGATCCTGGCCAATGCCGACCCGGATGACAGCAACGCCGATGGCATTTCCGGGCGCGCCAACCGCGTCTGGGACCGTGCCCAACAATATACCGTGCTCGGCCGTTTCGGCTGGAAAGCCGGCCAGCCGGGCCTCGCCCAACAGAATGCCGAAGCCTTCGCCAACGACATGGGCCTGACCAGCGCCCTGGTTCCCCAGGATAATTGCAGCGCCAGCCAAAGCGCTTGCCGGGCGGCGCCCAACGGCGGCGCCAACGAGGTGAGCGACAACATCCTGGCAAGCATCCTGTTCTACACCCGCAACCTTGGCGTGCCGGCGCGGCGCGGAGTCGACGAGGCGCAGGTGATTGCCGGCAAGAACCTGTTCCATGCCGCCGGCTGTCAGAGCTGCCATGTCCCGAAGTTCACCACCGCCGCCGACGCCGCCGAGCCGGAACTTGCCAACCAGGTAATCCGTCCTTATAGCGACTTGCTGCTGCACGACATGGGCGAGGGTCTGGCCGACAACCGCAGCGAATTTCTCGCCAACGGCCGCGAATGGCGCACCCCGCCGTTGTGGGGCCTGGGCCTGAGCGAAACCGTCAACGGCCACACCCAGCTGCTCCACGACGGTCGCGCACGCAATCCGCTGGAAGCCATTCTCTGGCACGGCGGCGAGGCAGAAGCAGCCAAGCAACGGGTGCTGACTTTTTCCGCCGACGAGCGCGCCGCGCTCCTGGCTTTTCTGAATTCGCTGTAAGGAGCCCGCATGATCCGCTCGCCTTTTTCACTCGCCCTGCTCGCCCTGGCACTGATCGGCTGCGCCCCGGCCGATCCGCAGCAGAAACTCAGCGTCGCCCTCACCGATGGCGTGCTGTTACCGGCCCACAGCACCTGGCACGAGGCCAATCGGCAATTGGCGCTTAGCGCCCAAGCCTTTTGCAGCAACCAGCAGGAACTGGCGGAGGCACGCCAGGCCTTTCTCGGCGCGCAGAGCGCCTGGGCCGCATTGCAGCCGCTGCTGATCGGGCCAATGGCCGAAAGCAATCGCGCCTGGCAGGTGCAGTTCTGGCCCGACAAGAAGAACCTGGTCGCGCGTCAGGTCGAAGGCCTGCTCAAGAGCACGCCCGAAATCACCCCGGCGTTGCTGGATAAATCCAGCGTGGTGGTGCAGGGCCTGACCGCCTATGAGTACGTGTTGTTCGACCCGAAGATCGACCTCGCCGAGCCGGCCAGCAAAGCCCGCTATTGCCCGCTGATCATCGCCATAGGCGCGCATCAAGAGGCCCTCGCCAGCGACGTGTTGCAACAATGGCAGGCCGCGGACGGCATGGCCGAGCAGTTGAAAAACTTCCCCAACGAGCGTTACGCCGAAGCGCCGGAAGCGGTCGCCGAGCTACTGCGTACCCAGATCAGTGCCCTCGATGGCTTGAAAAAGAAACTCGGCACGCCGCTCGGCCGCCAGAGCAAAGGCCACCCGCAGCCCTATCAGGCCGAAGCCTGGCGCAGCAAAGCCAGCCTGGCCAACCTCGCCGCCGGCCTGGCCAGCGCCGAACGCATCTGGCGCGGCAGCGCGCAAGACGGCGTGCAAACGCTGCTGAGCACCGAACAAAGCGATCTCAAGCAACGCATCGACAGCTCCTATAGCGACACCCGCCAACGCCTCGCCGCTCTGCAACGCCCCCTGGGCGAACTGCTTGGCGACGAAGCCGGGCGCGACGAACTGAATGCGCTCTATGACAGCCTTGACGCACTGCACCGCACGCAGGAAGGGGAGCTGGCCAAGACTCTCGGCATCCAGCTCGGTTTCAACGCCCATGACGGTGACTGAATGAAGCGCAGAGTTTTTATCGGCCTCGCCGGTGCAGGGCTGGCCGCTACGGCTGCCGCAGCGGCGCTGGAAGGCTGGACGCTGCTCGGCCATGGCGCACAACCGCTGCTGCTGTCCGCCCGCGACGACGCCGATGGCCGGCACTATGCAGTCGGCTATCACCTCGATGGCGAGCAGGCATTCGCCACCCGCGTCGCCGAACGCTGCCACGATGTAGTCGCGCACCCGAACCTGCCCCTGGCGCTGTTCGTCGGGCGCCGGCCGAGCCGCGAAAGCTACCTGATCGACACCCGCGACGGCCGCCTGCTGCAGGTGCTGACGACGCTGGCCAATCGGCATTTTTACGGCCACGCGCTGTTCCACAACAGCGGCGAGTGGCTGTACGCCACCGAGAACGATACCGACCAGGCCGGTCGCGGCGTGCTCGGCGTTTATCGCCTGCAGGGCACGCAGTTGCAGCGTGTCGGCGAACACGCCAGCCACGGCATCGGGCCGCACCAGTTGCTGTGGATGCCCGACGGCGAAACCCTGGTGGTGGCCAACGGCGGCATTCGCACCGAAGCCGACAGCCGCGAGATGCTCAATCTCGACGCTATGCAGCCAAGCCTGGTGCTGATGAAGCGCGACGGCGAGTTGCTGAGCAAGGAACAGTTGCCCGAGCAGATGAACAGCGTGCGCCATCTTGCGGTGGCCGCCGACGGCACCGTGGTTTCCGGCCAGCAATACCAGGGCGATCCTGGCGACGCCGTGCCGCTGTTGGCGATCAAACGCCCCGGCCAGGCGTTCCAGGCGTTCCCCGTCGGCGAAGCTCAGCGCCTGGCGATGAACCAGTACACCGCCAGCCTGGCGATCCACGACGGGCTGCGCCTGTTGGCACTGACCGCACCGCGCGGCGGGCGTTTCTTCGTCTGGGATCTGGACAGCGGCGAGCTGCGCCTGGACACGGCGCTGGCCGATTGCGCCGGCGTCGGCGCGGTCGCCGAGGGCTTCGTGGTTAGCGCTGGCGTCGGTCGCTGCCGACTTTACGACTGCCGCGCCGCACGCATCGTCAGCCGACCGCTGAGCTTGCCGGCGGGGCTCTGGGACAACCATCTGCGCCTGGTCTGAAGCGACTTACGCTAAAGTCTCAGTTCCCGCTCAAGAGTATGGCGTAGCGGCCGACCTATACAGAGCCAGCACTCGCGCGCCGGAAACAAAAGGTCGGTCGGCGGCGCAGCTACCTGCAGCACGCCGGCCCACAAGGAAGTCAGCGAAAAACCTCGTATTACTTCGCGCGAGCCAGTGAAAAACCCTTCAATACGAGGCATCGACTCATGTTCCAAAACTCTTTGCGGGCGCAGATTCTTACCCTTCTGGGCGGCAGCCTGGCGCTGATCTTGCTGATCGCCCTGGCCTGTTTCAGCGTTCTTTCCAAGGATGTTCGCGCCTACCGCGGCCTGCTCGACGGGCCCATCGCCGCCTCGCAGCTGATTGACGAAGCCAACTTGGAGTTCAAGGTCCAGGTGCAGGAGTGGAAGAACGTACTCTTGCGCGGCTCGGATCCGGCCAGTCAGAGCAAATATTGGAGCCAGTTCGAGGAGCAGGAGCGCAAGGTCCAAGACGACCTCGACAAGCTGCTGGGCCTGAACGGTCTCGACCCATCGATCAAGAGCCAGGTACAGCGCCTGCGCAGCGAGCACCAGAGCCTCGGCAGCGCTTACCGCAAGGGTCGCGACGCCTTCATCGCCGCCGGTGCCGACGCCAAAACCGGCGATGCAGCAGTCAAGGGTATCGACCGCGCCGCCAGCGAGCAGATGAGCGAACTGGTCAATCTGCTGCGTGAGCAAAGCCACGAGCAGGCCAAGGCCATCGACGACGAAGCCGATCACATGGCCCTGCTTGGCGCCCTGGTGATGCTCGGCTCCAGCCTGCTGGTCGGTCTGCTCAGCCTGTGGCTGCTCAACCGCACGCTGATCGCCCCTATCACCAGCCTGATCGAGCATATCGCCCAACTCGCCCGCGGCAACTTCGGCGAACGGGTGAACATCGACCGTCGCGACGAACTGGGCCGGCTGGCGGTAGCGGCCAATACCCTGCGCGACTTTCTCGTCGACATCTTCAGCCGTTTGAAGAGCAGCACCGGCGAACTGGACCACGTCAACCACGAACTGAACGCCATCGCCAGCCTGATGGCCCAGGGCAGCAACGAGCAGTTCAACCGCACCGACCAGGTCGCCACGGCTATGCATGAGATGTCCGCCACCGCCCAGGAAGTCGCCCGCCATGCCGCCGAAGCGGCCAACGCTGCAGACGATGCGGATCACTCGGCGCAACAGGGCGATGCGGTAATGCGCGCGACCATTGAGACCATCACCGGCATCCGCGGCGAAATCGCCACCACCGCCGAAGTGATCCGCCGCCTGGAAAGCGACAGCGGGCGCATCGGCAAGGTGCTCGAAGTGATCCGCGGCATCGCCGAGCAGACCAACCTGCTGGCGCTCAATGCAGCCATCGAAGCGGCCCGTGCCGGCGACGCCGGACGCGGTTTCGCCGTGGTCGCCGATGAGGTGCGTACCCTGGCCCAGCGCACCGCCGAGTCCACTGCGGAAATCCACCAGATCATCGACACCGTACAGACCGGCGCGCTCAATGCGGTGCGCGCCATCGAAAGCGGTCAGAGCCGTAGCGAGGCCGGCGTCGAGCAGGTGACCCAGGCCGGCGAGATGCTGCAACGCATCACCAGCGCGGTTGAAGCGATCCGCGACATGAACCGGCAAATCGCCACCGCAGCCGAGGAGCAGACTTCGGTGGCCGAGGATATCTCGCGCAACCTCACCGAAATCACCGCCATCGCCAGCAGCACCCAGGACAACGTCAAGCGCACCCAGGCCGCCAGTCAGGACCTGCAAACACTTGCCGCGCAACTCAGCAGCGTCACCCAACGCTTCAGCGCCTGACGACCGCCCGCCCCCTCCACCTGAGAGGGGGCTCACACCATTTTCCGCGACGCGTCTTCCTGGCGCTCACCGGGCACAGGCCCTGCGAAAACCCTAAACCGATCGCGCAAAACTATGGCAAACACCGGCAAAACCCGCCGGGCCATAGCAGGGGCCGGTATCTCAACCCTCCAGCGTGGTTTCGTCGAGCCAACTCAGCAGCGACGACTTATAGCGTTTTTATCAGTGCATTTCTCGCCGATATTCCCCAACTTGTAACAGCATTCGCTAATCGCAATCTTTTGCAACTGGCCTCTTTCTGACTGATCCGTCAACTGGCAATATATCGCCCTGCCCGCCTGTTTCCGGCGCTTACGCAGCGCCTCGTCAAGGATTTGGACTATGTTGCTCCGTCGTATGCTGATCATGCTGGGTGTCGTGCTCCTGGTGGTCGCCGCCCTCGCCGCCTTCAAAATCAACTCCTTTATGCAGATGGGCGAAGCCTTCTCCGCGCCGCCGCCACCGATCAGCGTGGCCGCCGCCAAGGCCGAGCAGATGCAGTGGCAAAGCCGCCTGCCGGCCATCGGCACATTGCGCGCACGCCAGGGCGTGGACCTCACCGTCGAAGTCGGCGGCACGGTCAAGGAACTGCTGTTTCAGTCCGGCGAGAAGGTCGAGCTGAACCAGCCGCTGCTGCAACTGGACAGCGCCGTGGAGCAAGCCAGCCTGGGCACCGCCCAAGCCGAACTGGGGCTGGCCCGCGTCGAGTTCGAGCGCGGTCGCAGCCTGGTCAGCCGCCAAACCATTTCCAAGAGCGAGTTCGACCGCCTTTCCGCGCAATTGCAGAAGGCCAATGCCAGCGTCGCCCAGCTCAAGGCGACCCTGGACAAGAAGCGCATCCTCGCGCCCTTCGCCGGCACCATCGGTATTCGCCAGGTCGATGTCGGCGATTACGTCGCCACCGGCACCACCATCGCCACCCTGCAGGACCTGACCCGACTGCATGTCGACTTCTACCTGCCCGAGCAGAATGCGCCGCAACTGGCGATTGGCGAGCAGGTGCGAATCAAGGTCGCGGCCTACCCGGACGAGGTATTCGAGGGCGAGATCGACGCGATCAACCCCAAGGTCGAAGACGCCACCCGTAACCTGCTGATCCGCGCCGCCCTGGACAATCCGCAAGGCCGGCTGCTGCCGGGCATGTTCGCCGATCTGGCGGTATTGCTACCGAGCGAAGCGGCGCAAGTGGTGGTGCCGGAAACCGCCATCACCTACACCCTGTACGGCAATTCGGTGTACGTGATCGAACCGCAGAAAGGCGAAGACGGCCAACCCCAGCAGGACGACAAAGGCCAGCCGGTACTTGCCGTGCAGCGCCGCTTCGTCGACACCGGCGAGCGTCGCGAAGGCCTGGTGGTGGTGAACAAGGGCCTGCAGCCCGGCGAGCAGGTGGTCACCGCCGGCCAGCTTAAGCTGGATAACGGCGCCCGGGTGGCGATAGTCGCTGACCCTGACCGCGAACCGCAAAACCAAGCCAACGCCAGCCAATAGGGCACGGGCTCAAAGGACAGACATCATGGCGTTTACCGACCCCTTTATCCGCCGCCCGGTGCTGGCTACCGTGATCAGCCTGCTGATCGTGCTGCTGGGCTTCCAGGCGTTCAATCAGCTGACCATCCGCCAGTATCCGCAGATGGAGAACGCGCAGATCACCGTGACCACCGCCTACCCGGGGGCCAACGCCGAGACCATCCAGGGCTATATCACCCAGCCGCTGCAGCAGAGTCTGGCCAGCGCCGAGGGCATCGATTACATGACCTCGGTGAGCCGACAGAACGTCTCGGTGATCACCATCTTCGCGCGCATCGGCACCGACACCAACCGGCTGTTCACCGAGTTGCTGGCCAAGGCCAGCGAGGTGAAGAACCGCCTGCCGCAAAACGCCGAAGACCCGGTGCTGTCCAAGGAAGCCACCGGCACCGCGCTGATGTACCTGAGTTTCTCCAGCGACGAGCTGTCCAACCCGCAGATCACCGATTACCTGTCGCGCGTTATCCAGCCCAAGCTGGCGACGCTGGCGGGCATGGCCGAGGCGGAGATCCTCGGCAACCAGGTGTTCGCCATGCGCCTGTGGCTCGACCCGGTAAAGCTCGCCGCCTACGGCCTGAGCGCCGCCGAGGTGACAGACGCGGTACGCCGCTACAACTTCCTCGCCGCCGCCGGCGAAGTACAGGGCGAGTACGTGGTGACCAGCATCAACGCCACCACCGACCTGAAATCCGCCGACGCCTTTGCCGCCATTCCGTTGAAGACACTCGGCGATACCCGGGTGTTGGTGCGCGACGTGGCGCGGGTGGAAATGGGCGCGGAGAACTACAACTCGATCAGCTCCTTCGATGGCATCCCTTCGGTATACATCGGCATCCAGGGCACGCCGAGCGCCAACCCGCTGGACGTGATCCGCGAAGTCCGCGCGCTCATGCCGGAGATCGAGGCCCAGCTGCCACCGAACCTCAAAGCCTCTATCGCCTACGACGCCACCCTGTTTATCCAGGCCTCCATCGATGAGGTATTGAAGACCCTCGGCGAGGCGATACTGATCGTCATAGTGGTGGTGTTCCTGTTTTTGGGCGCATTCCGCTCGGTGCTGATCCCGGTGATCACCATTCCGCTGTCGATGATCGGCGTGCTGTTCCTGATGCAGCTGATGGGTTATTCGATCAACCTGTTGACGCTGCTGGCCATGGTCTTGGCCATCGGCCTGGTGGTGGACGACGCCATCGTCGTGGTGGAGAACATCCATCGGCATATCGAGGAGGGCAAGACGCCCTTCGATGCCGCCATCGAGGGCGCGCGGGAGATCGCCGTGCCCGTGGTGTCGATGACCATTACCCTGGCCGCGGTCTATGCGCCAATCGGTTTTCTCGGCGGCCTGACCGGGGCGCTGTTCAAGGAGTTCGCCTTCACCCTGGCCGGCGCGGTGATCATCTCCGGCATAGTGGCGCTGACGCTGTCGCCGATGATGTGCGCCAAGCTGCTGCGCCACGACGAGAACCCCAGCGGCCTGGCCCATCGCCTGGATATGATTTTCGAGCGTCTCAAGGGGCGCTACCAACGCGCCCTGCACGGCACCCTGAATACCCGCCCGGTGGTGGTGGTGTTCGGCCTGATCGTGCTGCTGTTGATCCCACCGCTGCTGATGTTCAGCGAAAAGGAGCTGGCGCCGGACGAGGACCAGGGCATCATCTTCCTGATGGCCAGCGCCCCGCAGCCGACCAACCTGGATTATCTGAACCGCTACACCGACCAGTTCGTCGAAATTTTCAAGGAGTTTCCCGAGTACTACTCCTCGTTCCAGATCAATGGTTTCAATGGTGTGCAGTCGGGTATCGGCGGTTTCCTGCTCAATCCCTGGGACGAGCGCGAGCGCACCCAGATGGAGATCCTCCCCGAGGTGCAGAAACGCCTCGAAGGTATTCCCGGCTTGCAGATCTTCGGCTTCAACCTGCCGTCGCTGCCCGGCGCGCCGGAAGGCTTGCCATTCCAGTTCGTGGTCAACACGCCGAACGACTATGAGTCGCTGTTGCAGGTGACCGAACGGATCAAGCAGCGCGCGCTGGAGTCCGGCAAGTTCGCCTTTCTCGATATCGACCTGGCGTTCGACAAGCCGGAGCTGGTGATCGAGATCGACCGCGAAAAAGCCGCGCAGATGGATGTATCCATGGAAGACCTGGGCCTGACCCTGGCCACCCTGCTCGGCGAAGGCGAAATCAACCGCTTCACCATCGACGGCCGCAGCTACAAGGTGATCGCTCAGGTGGAACGCGCCTACCGCGACAATCCGGGCTGGCTCGGCAGCTACTACGTGAAGAGCGAGAGCGGGCAGATGCTGCCGCTGTCGACCCTGATCAGCGTGCACGAGCGCGCCAGGCCGACCCAGTTGAACCAGTTCCAGCAGCTCAATGCCGCGGTAATCCAGGGCATGCCGATGGTCAGCATGGGCGAAGCCATCGACACCGTGCGGCAGATCGCCGAAGAAGAAGCGCCACGCGGCTACGCCTTCGACTACGCCGGGGTGGCCCGCCAATACCAGCAGGAAGGTACCGCGCTCTATGCCACCTTCGGCCTGGCGCTGGCGATTATCTTCCTGGTGTTGGCGGCACAGTTCGAGAGCTTCCGCGACCCGCTGGTGATCATGGTGACGGTGCCGCTGTCGATCTGCGGCGCGCTGGTGCCGCTGTTCCTCGGCTTCTCCAGCATGAATATTTATACCCAGGTCGGCCTGGTAACGCTGATCGGTCTGGTCACCAAGCACGGCATCCTGGTCGTCGAGTTCGCCAACCAGTTGCGCCGCGACAAGGGCCTGAGCATTCGCGAGGCGGTGGAGGAAGCCGCGGCTATCCGCCTGCGACCGGTGCTGATGACCACCGCCTCGATGGTCTTCGCCATGATCCCGCTGATCCTCGCCAGCGGCGCCGGCGCGGTGAGCCGCTTCGATATCGGCCTGGTGATCGCCACCGGCATGACCGTCGGCACCCTGTTCACCCTGTTCGTGCTGCCCTGCGTCTACACCCTGCTGGCCAAGCCGGACAGGGAACCAGTGGCGCAGCCAGCGGCGGCGCATTGAGGTAAATCCCGGCCCAACGACATGCGCGAGGGGCCGGCATGTTGGGCTTCGCTGCGCTCAGCCACAACCTACGCATTGCGCTTGGTTGGCAACCTTGGCGCAAAAGAAAGCCCCGCAGTTGCGGGGCTTGTTGAATCGATCCGGCCGGCTCAACCTCTCGAACGCAGGCCCTGGGATAGGCCGAACATCAACAGCAGCAGATCCTGATCGGGCTGCAGCTGGGTGTGCAAGGTCGCTCGCATTCTCGGCGGTGCCGGGCAGTAGCTCTGGCCTTCCGAGCCATCGACCACGGCGAATTCCGGTTCGTGCCACGCGGCGGCGGCCAGGGAGGCCACGCCGAGGGCGCCGACGAGAAACAATCCTCGAGCGATTTCTAACTTCATATTTGCAACCCCTTGATAGAGCTACCAAACACTGTTTGATAACCGTAGATCAGTTGTTGCCAATCCGCTTCATTCCATGACGAATGGCGTCGTAACTGCCGCATATCGTGACGCGCGGCACGGTTCTTACTGAAGCGACGCCGGCTTTTCTCCAGATCCAGGAGCGCCACGTCCACCTCGGCGTGCTCGCCTGCGCCACTGACGCGGACGAAAATATGCTTGGAGTAAATGCAGCCGTGTTGCCATGCACCCAGGTGCATACGCGCCAGGGTCATGCCGATCTGTTGCAGCAGGCGCTGATGGGTCTGCTCGCCGCAGGCTTCGCGGCCGCCGTCGGCATACCAGCGGTCGACCTCGACGAAATCACCCAGATCGGCGGTGACCAGCAATGCCCGCCAGCCTTCCTGCGGGTCGCGCTGCACCCCGCAATAGAGCACTTCCGGCACCCTGACGCCAAGCTTGCGCAAACTCACCAAGGCATCGCGCTCGCGTAATACCGTGGGGCGGCCGAAGGGATGCAACAGGCTGCGGTAGATATGACCGATCTGCCGTTTGGCATACAACAGGCCACCGCCCTCTTCTATCAATCGCTGCACACCACTCTGGCCGCCGCGACGCACATTGGGCTCCTCGACCCAATCGCCCTGCCTCTGCCACCAATAAGCAAATTTTTCCGCTGCTTGAGCCGAATACATCACTGATTTCACGCTCCGCTCTTACGTAAGACGTAAACCCGCCACATGGCGTACAAGGGTAGAAAATCCAGATGTTGCTGAATCTCAAAACCCGCTTGGTGAAACTCCGCTTCGACGGTTGCCGCAGGTAACACGAAACGGTTCTGGTAACCATCCTGCCCATTTTCCAGGCGTCTGCGCTGCTCGGTGCGCTTGCGCTTCCAGGCTTTGAAGTTGCCATCCACCCACAGCGAGACGATCAAACTGTCCCGCGTGACCCGCCGACATTCGCGCAAGAGCGCCAGGCGGTGGGCGCTGCCACCGATATGGTGGAGCAGACGCATGCAGAAAATACTGTCCACCGAGCTGTCCGGCAATTCGATTGCGAACGCTGACGACTGCAAGGTTCGTACCCGCTTTACCACATCGGCTGGTTGAGCGGCACAGGCAACCTTCAGCATATCGGCAGAATTGTCAGCAGCGATGATCGCCCGGTTGCTCTTTTCCGCCAGCAGCGGCCAGAAACGTCCGGCACCGCAGGGCAGATCGAGTACCAGACCGGGCTCGCCGGCTAACGCCAGGGCGCGACGCGCCAGTTGTTCGTCGCGCCAATGGGAAAGGTTGCGCCAGAAGCCGTCGCGGTGCTTATGCAGGTACTTCTGCGCATGGTTGGAATCGTATTTGTGGGAAAACTCCAGATCGATGGGGCTATGCATGGTCATGGGTGGGCTCTCCTTTAAGATTGCCAACACCCTAGCCGTGGGCACGTCAACGCCTGGTCATAGGTCTGTGAAAAAAACGTTAAGACTCTACCGCTAGTCGCACACTAAAACGGCAACCATTCGGCTCAACCGGGCTCAGCGTCACCGTCCAGCCCTGCAGCTCACAGATCCGTTGCACCAATGACAGGCCCAGGCCGAGTCCATCGCCACGCTCGTCCGCACCGCGCACGAACGGCTGGAACACCGCCTCGCGCTCGCCCGGCGGTATGCCCGCGCCGCTGTCCTCGACCTCGAAGCCATCGCCCTGCAGGGCCAGACAAATGTGCCCGTGCTCGGTGTAATGCCAGGCATTGCGCAGCAGGTTGCCCAGCACCGTGCGTAAAAAAGGTGCGTTGTAACGCTGCTCGTCCCCCGCACCCCGGCGGTAGTCGAGGCGCAAGCCTTTGGCCTCGACCGCGGGACGCCATTGCGCCACCAGTTCGTCGGCGACCTGGGCCAAGGTCGCCTGCGGTTCCATCTCGGCCTCCTTGCGCTGGGTGCGGGCCAGCAGCAGAAAGGTCTTCACCAGTTCGCTCATCTCCTCGCAGGCACGCGCCATGCGCTGCACCTGAGAGCGGCCGCGCGGGTCGAGCTGGGGATTGTCCAAGAGTAGTTCGCAGGAACTGAGCAACACCATCAGCGGCGTACGCAGTTCGTGGCTGACATCGCTGGTGAACAAACGCTCGCGCTTGAGTACCTGACGCAGGCGCCCAAGCGTGGCATCGAAGGCTGCGGCGAGCTGGCCCACTTCGTCCTGGGCATAGTCGGGAGCCAGGGGCGGCGCCAGCGCCAGCAGCTGATCGCGGTGGCGCACCTGGCCGGCCAGGCGAATCACCGGCGCCATCACCCGCCGCGCCAGCACCCAACCCAGTACGCCGGATAGAGCCACGCTCAACAGAAAACCGACCAGCACCACTGCGAACAACGCCTGCTCGCGCTCCTCGAATTCGCTCTGATCCTCGAGCAGCACATAGCGCCGCTCACCGACCTCGCGAACGATGGCATGGAACGTCTGCTCGCCGCGGAACACCTCGTGAAAGCCCGGTGCCAGATTGCGCAAATCCTCGGGCAGGGCGAAATCGCCCCAGCCGTCGCTGAAATAGAACAGTTGCTGCGGCTCGGGGCGGTGGCGCCATTCGTCGAAGCTATCCATCTGCAACAGCCGGTCCAGGTCGCTGCCCATGCCGCTGGACATCAGCTTCTCCTCAACCATATGGACGATCTCGACGATACCCAGGCCGAAGGCTCCCGCGACCAGCACGGTCATCAGCACGAAGGCGATGACGATGCGCTGCGACAGGCTCTGTTTATATTCCATCGCCACTCTCGGCCAGGCGGTAACCGACGCTATGCACGGTATGCAGCAGCGGCGTGGCGAAGGGCTTGTCGATCACCTGGCGCAACTGGTGGACATGACTGCGCAGGCTATCGCTGTCCGGGCAGTCGTCACCCCACAGCGCCGCCTCCAATACCTCGCGACGCACCACATGAGGACTTTTCTGCATCAACACGGCGAGCAGTTTTAGGCCGACGGGGTTGAGCTTCAGCGCCCGGCCATCGCGCCCGACCTCCAGGGTATCGAGGTCGTAAACCAGGTCGCCGACCTGCAGGCAACGCCGCCCGCCGCCCTGGGCCCGGCGCAATACTGCCTCGATGCGAGCCGCCAGCTCGGACAGGGCGAAGGGCTTGACCAGGTAATCGTCGGCACCGGCGCGAAAGCCACGCAAGCGATCCTCCAACTGATCGCGTGCGGTGAGCATGATCACCGGGGTGTCGCGCCGGGCGTCCTCGCGCAGACGCTGGCACAGGGTATAGCCGTCCAACCCGGGCAGCATCAGGTCCAGTACGATCAAATCATAGTGTTCGGTGGCGGCCAGATGCAGGCCGCTAAGGCCATCCTGGGCACAGTCGACGCTATAGCCTTTGATGCTCAAGTAATCGAGCATATTGGCGAGAATGTCGCGATTGTCTTCGACCAGCAG
>CAMPJN010000055.1 GCA_946886875.1 uncultured Pseudomonas sp. | reverse complement strand
GCGCCCATCTGGCCCTTGCGGAACAGCACGCGAACCTCGGCCACGGTGCGGTTGATGTTGTCGGTCAGGCATTCGATGATCACCGGTACCTGATGCGGGGCAAAGCCCTCGTAGGTCACGCGCTCGAAGTGCACGTGCTCGCCGAGCAGCCCGGCGCCTTTCTTGATCGCCCGTTCCAGGGTTTCTTTGGGCATCGAGGCTTTTTTCGCCTGGTGTACGGCCAAACGCAGCTTGGGGTTCATATCCGGATCGGCGCCGTTGCGCGCGGCGATCATGATTTCCTTGACCAGCCGGCCGAAAATTTTGCCTCTGGCATTGGCGGCGGCTTCTTTAGGTTTGGCTTTCCATTGGGCGCCCATGACTGTTCTCTTGATCTGTGCGGTGGAAGGGGGCTTGCCGGCATTGCAGTGTTGGCGCCAGGCCGGGCCATGGCACTGCAGAAGCATGCTTTGCGAATACAGGAGCGGATTTTAGTCCCTCCGGCGCGCGCTGGCACCCTGCAATTTCCTCCGGCTGCTGTGGCGATGGCGCGCAGGGGCGGATGCACTGGCATTCGGGTTCGCCGAGGCCGCCTGAAGCAGGGTGCCAGTTTGGGCGTATTGGCTGGCAACCAAGCGGGCTTTGCGCTGGTCTATGCTGTATCCGGAACAGGATAAGGAGACAGACGATGCGCAACGTATTGGTGGCTTTCGATGGATCGGACAGTTCGAAGCGTGCCCTGCAGTATGTGATCGATTTTGCCCGCGATCACGGTGCGACCTTGCAGGTACACCTGCTCAACGTGCAATCCGAACCGACCATGTATGGCGAGTATGTGACCGGCGCAATGATCGAGCAGATGCAGCAGTCGTTATTGGCCGCGGCGGACAAGACCCTCGAGTGGGCGGTCGACCAATTGCGGCCGACAGATATCCGCTATACAACCCACACCGCGCTCGGCAATGTCGCCGAGCAGGTCGCCTTGCATGTGCAGCAGCACAACTGCGACACCGTGGTGATGGGGACCCGCGGCCTGGGCACTTTTACCGGCATGCTGATGGGGTCGGTGGCCACCCGGGTCGTGCATGAGGTATCGGTGCCGGTGCTATTGGTGAAATGACACGCGCGCTATCGCTAGCCGATTGCCGCTAACCCGGTTTAGCGTTTGCCCATGGAGCGGCGGGTGCCGTTAGGCGCCGGGCCGATCTTTTTTTCGTGGGCGGATTTATTGCCCTTCTGATGCCAGGGCTGATCGTCGTTCTTGCCCGTCGCAGCCGCTGCGGCTGAAAACAGCGAGGCAAAACCCGCAACGCCGGCTTTTTTCGCTGGCGCCGCGCTGTCGGCAGCGGTCTGCTCGGTAGCCATGGCCTGGGTGGCGGGAGAGGAATCGGGCGCTTGGGTGTCGGTCATGGAAGGTCTACAGGCTGGCGAGGTGGGGAAGTGCGCGCGAGTATACCTGTCTATTAGGTAGCGCCGCCGCCATTGATCGTCCGTCTGCGGCAGTCGAGCAGCGCAGATTAAGCGGCGATCCGAGGCGAGCCGAACTTTACCCTCCACTTACACCCAACTGACTTTTATTTACGCCATGACGATGTCTGATGGATACGGGGGAACATTTCCCCTCGATATCTGGAGGCATCTATGTTCAGTCGAATTTCCAAGGTTGTGCTGTTGGCGGGATGCCTTACGCTCGCCAGCGGCGCGTCCGCCTACGAGCGAAAGGATCTGATCGTTCCGGTCATAGCTGGTGTTGCGGTCGGCGTGCTATTGAGCTCGGCCTTCGATAACAGGGATGACGACCGCCATCGTCGCGATCACCGCCGGGAGCCCCGGGTGGTGTATTACCAGCCGCAGCCATCGCGGCATTACCGCTACCACCATGGACAGCGCCAGATTCACTATGTCGCCGTACCGGTTCGCGAGGGGCGGCACCATCGCCGCCACGAACGTCGTGACCACCACGACTATCGTGACCGTCGCGATAACCGCGAATATCGCCGGTATTGAACGCCAGTTGAGTGGCCACCTGTCACCCTGAGTAGCCCGCCTTGCGCGGGCTTTTGGGTTTTTCTCCGCGTGATGTTGAAACAGCGCGGCTTACCCTCCAGCTGTTTTCCTCGTCATCGGCGTAGGGCGGGCTACCCTAAACTGTGCCCCGGGACTTGGCCGCGAGGCTAGTTCCCCCATGGCTCCACGAGGAGGAGATAAGCATGCAAAGCAAGAGTGGACTCGAGACTTATAAACGTCTTAAGCAGCAACACCCGGATTACTTCGGTGCCGTGGAGGCGCTGGGCGTCGCGGTGCGCCAAGCCGGCCCGCTGGACGAACAGCAGATCCAGTTGATTCAGCTCGGCGCCGCGGCGGCGATCCGCTCCGAAGGTGCGGTGCACAGCCACGTGCGTCGGGCGCTGGAGGCGGGCGCCAGCCCCGAGCAGATCCATCATGCGCTGCTCGCGCTGACCAGCACCTTGGGCTTTCCCACCGTGGTGGCGGCGTTGAGTTGGGCCGACGATGTTCTGCGCGCGGCGCCGTCGAGCAACTGAAGGGCCGGGTTATTGCCGTGCGTTCTCGACTTTGCCGTTGTCTACCCAGCTTGTAAGGCGCAGCATTTCGGCAATAACCAAGGGGGAGCAATGGCGATCGAAACGGATAAGGTTTACCAGGCCTGGCGCGGCTGCGCTGCGGTGCGCCTGGGTTGGTTTGCGCTGCCGCTACTGGCCACGCTTTATGCGGCCGGGGCGCAGGCCGCGGGCGACGACGAGCTGGTTGCCGCGATCAATCAATACCGCCTGGAGCCCCAAGGCTGCGCGGCTCGGCAAACCACAGCACTTGGTCCGTTGGCGCCGAATCCGGGGTTGGCGCGCGAGCGGGTAAGCACCGCCGCGCAGTTGCAGAGCGCCCTGCAACAGGCCGGTTACCAGCCCGCGGCGGCGCAAGTGGTCGCGGTCTCCGGGCCTTCGAGTCGGGAGGCTGCGCTAGCGGCGCTGAAGCAGCGCTATTGCGCCATTCTGTTGGACCCGCAATATGCCGAAGTCGGGGTGCGGCGTGACGGCAATACCTGGCAAGTGATATTGGCGCGGCCGCTATTGCCGCGCGATCTGGGCGATTGGCCGCAAGCCGGACGGGAGATACTGCAGCGGGTCAACGAGGCGCGCGGAGAAACCAGGCGCTGCGGCTCTCAGGTATTCGATGCGGCTTTGCCCCTGACCTGGAGCGAGGCGTTGGCCGAGGCGTCGTTGAACCACAGCCGCGACATGGCCAAGCACAACTACTTCAGTCATCAGGGCAAGGACGGCAATCTGGCCGGCAAACGGGCCACGCATGTGGGGTATCGCTGGCAGGCGATTGGCGAGAATATCGCCGCCGGTCAAGGTTCGGCGAAACAGGTGGTAGCCGGTTGGCTGGCCAGCCCGGCGCACTGCTTCAACATCATGAATCCGGATTTCACCGAGATGGGCGCCGCCTATGCGCTCAACCCGCAGAGCGATGCGGCGATCTACTGGACCCAGGTATTCGGCACGCCTCGGTAGATGCCGAGGGCTGTGCAGGCGTTGCGCCTGCACAGCTCAGCGCCGCAGCTATCAGTCCTGGCGACTGGTGACTTCCAGCAGGTGGTAGCCGAACTGGGTCTTGACCGGGCCTTGCACGACATTCAACGGTGCGCTGAACACCACGGTGTCGAATTCCTTGACCATCTGGCCCGGGCCGAACGAACCGAGGCTACCGCCGTCACGGCTGGACGGGCAGGTGGAGTTGTCCTTGGCGACCTGGGCGAAGTCGGCACCGCCTTCGATAGCGGCTTTCAGTTCGTTGCACTTGGCTTCGGATGCAACCAGGATGTGACGGGCAGTGGCTTTGGCCATGGGTAATGCTCCTATTGAATAGGCTGTAAAGCCTACCGGAATGATGAGGTATTCAAAAGGCCAGCCCCGCTCGGATTGTTGTATTTGCGTCGGCCATGGCCACCTTACAAATGCGCGATCCGCTAGCCCGGATAAGCCTTGGCGCAATCCGGGAGCGGTGTTGTAGGTGGCAAAGCTCCCGGATTGCATCCGGGCTACAAAAGCCGTCCGCCGAGCCCTACCTGAGTATACCTACCTCTTTATAGAAGCGTTCGGCGCCGGGATGCAGCGGAATGGGCAGGCCCTCGATGGCGTTTTTCAGCGTGATCGCCTTGGCGGCGGGATGGGCCTCGGCCAGGCTGTCGAGGTGTTCGAAGATCGCCTTGGTCATCTGATAGGCCAACTCATCGGACACCTTTATCTGGCTGACCAGGATATTGGCGATGGCCGCGGTCGGCACATTGCGTGGTTGGCCGGTGTAAGTGCCGCCCGGTATCGGTCTGGCGTGGTAGGCGTCATTACCGATGTTTTTCACCACCGAGGCGGGGATCGGCACAAAGGTGATCGGCATGCTCGTGGCCAGGTCCCGAATTGCCGCCATACCCAAGCCGGCGGATTGCAGGATGACATCCAATTGGCCGCTCTTGATCAGCTCCAGCGACTCGGCATAGGGCTTGAATACGACCTGCCCCATATCCTCGTAGCTCAGGCCGGCCGCCTGCAGGATCGCGCGGGCATTCAACTCGGTGCCGGAGCGCGGTGCGCCCACGGCGATGCGTTTGCCCTTGAGGTCGTCCAGGGTTCTGACCCCCGATTGCCGGGTGGCTACTATCTGGATGTAGTTGGGGTAGATCGCCGCAATTGCCCGCAACCTGTCGCGCGGCGACCTGAAACCCGCCTCCTGATTGCCTTGCCAGGCGTCGGCCACCGAGTCGCCAAGGGCGAAGGCCAGTTGGCCACGGGCGATCTGCAGCAGATTGAGGTTTTCCACCGAGGCTTTGGTGGCCTGCACCGCGGTTGTCGAGCCCTGGATACGCTCGCTATACAGCTGCGAAAGCGCGCTGCCGATGGGGTAGTAAACGCCGCTGGTGCCGCCGGTCAGGATTTTGATCGTCTCGGGTGCGGCGAGGGCTGTGCCGCTGATGCTGAGTAGCGCGGCGGCGGCCAGGCGCGTCAAGCGCTTAGCCAGGCGTGCCGGTGCATTGGCCTTGAGCCTTGCGTCTCCGCTGGTGGGGGCCGCGGCGGGCAGGTCGGTGATACAGGGACGAAACCCAGGCATGGTCGCGCAGGGGGGCGGGCATGATGTCGTGCTGTGCATAAGCTGACCTCTTGTTGTTTTTATAAGTCGCCTACACGCCAGAGTGGCGTGGGCTTCTGCGCTACAGCAGATGACGTGCCAGGCTCGCGAAGCCCCGCGCCAGCTGGCATGCTCGAAATTTTCGGTGGGAGGGTCGGCGGAATCATGCCGATGACGCTCTTGCTAACTGGACGAATAAGCGGAAATTCGCCAGTTCCAGAGGGGCGCTGGGCGCATCAGTTGCCTGGCCCATGACGATTGTCTCGATTTGTCGGCATAGGGAACGCTTTTCGGCAACTTTCCACTCAGTTGGAAATAAACCGACTGCAGGAGATTCTCATGGGTGCCGTGTCCGTCAGGGCTTTCAATTACGTGCAGAGTTTCTCCTGTCTGGCCGAGCGCTGCGAAGACACCTGCTGCAAGGATTGGCGCATCTCCATCAGTGAGCGCGACCGTGGCGTGTCAGGTCAGGCGCAGCCCCTCTATGAAAACCTGATCGTCAAGGATGCGGGCGGTTATCAGATCGCCAAGAAGCCCGATGGGCATTGCGTTGCGCTCGAAGGCGGGCGCTGCAAGGTGCACGCGCAGTATGGCGAACAGGCGCTGTCCAACATCTGCGCCAACTTTCCGCGCATGTTCCGTTTGATCAATGGCTCCCTGGTGAAGTCGGCGAGCATGGGCTGCCCGGAGATCACCCGTCTTTGCTTGTTCGGCGACAATCCTTTCCACTTGAATGAAATCCAGCAGGACGATTTCCACCTCGCCGATGCCAATAACCAGGCCTTCGAAGGCCTGGGCGCAGCCGATTGGTACGCGGTGGTGAATGCCCCTTTGCAGTTGGCACTGGCGCCTGAACTCTCGGCTGAGCAGGCACTGATGCGGGTGTTCGACTTGGCCAGTCGGCTCGCGCCTTTGCCGCATTCGCGTTGGGTCGAATCGCTTCCCGTGCTGATGGCCGATTATCGGCAGGCGACAGCTCAGGAGTCGCCGCTAGCGGCCGACCCGCTGCTTACCGTGCTGATGGACATCCTTCACGCACCTAATGTCATGGAGGCGTTGCCGCAGCGGGTTCTCAGTGCCATAGCCGGCGAAACGCCGGAGTGGCGCCGAGCGCAGTTGCAGCCCGTCTACCGTGACCTCTACCGCGCCGACGTGCGCACAGTGCTGGAGCCCATTCTGAAGCGCTTCATCGCCGCCGAAATGACCCGTACCGGCTTTCCTTTCATCTCGACCTCCAGCGCCGGCCAGGATTACGGCCTGAACCTGGTCGAATGGGGCGCCACCCTGGCGATACGCACCCTGACCCTGCGCTATCTACTGCTGGCGCACTGCGATCTGAGCACGCAACGGGCGCCCGCGCGTGGTGAGATCGTCGAACTGGTTTACCGCTTTTGCCGCGCCGCCAGCCATAGCGTTGCCACGGCCTCGGAAAAGGCACTGCGGCAGGCCATCAGCGAAGGTGGCGACCGCTATCTGGCGGCACTGATCGGCCAGCTACCCACCGACTGAGTGCTGCATTGGTGGCGCGGCTTAGGCCATGCCCGGCCCGGGTTGCTCTTCTTCCTCGATCACCGCCAGGTCGAACAGCGGGTCGAAGGCGTAATCGCTGGCCGCCACGCGCTGCAGATGGCGGGCGTGGCCGGGGCGGAAGTTGGCGTGGTCCTGCGGTTCGAGCTGGAGTGCGGCGACTGCGGCCAGCACTTCCTCGCCGGCGACGGTTTCCTCTTCGAGCAGGCGCGCGCTGACCTGATCCAGCGCCGGCTTTAGGCGTTGCAGCAGTTGCAGGCAGTCGCGGTCGAGCTGCTGCAGCAGCTCGTCGGCCGCCTGCAGGGCTTCGCGCGGGTCGCTTTCCAGATGCGCATCGCGCACCGCCTGCAGGCTCAGCAGCGAACCCTTCGGCCCCATACCCAAAGCGCCGACCATCGACAGGGCCAGCTTGCTGGCCTCATGCAGGTCCTGCCCGGCGCCGGAGGACACCTCGTGGAAATACAGCTGTTCGGCGCAACGCCCGGCCAGGAGCATCTGGATGCGCGCGCGTAGTTCGGATTGCAAATGCAGGCGTTTGTCTTCCACCGGCGTCACCAGGGTCACGCCCAGGGCCTGGCCGCGGGGCAGGATGGTGACCTTCTCGACCCGGCCGCAGTTGAGCGCCGCGGCGACTACGGCGTGGCCGGCCTCATGCACGGCGATGCGCGTGCGCTCGCTGGCCGACAGTACGCTGGCGACCAGCGGTTGCTCGCCGATGCGGCAGGTTTCCAGGGCGTCGACGAAATGCTGCGCGCTGACCTGCTGCTGTTGACCGCGGGCGGCGAGCAGGGCGGCGTGGTTGACGATATAGGCGATGGCCGCCGGGGTCAGGCCGACGCTATTGCGTGCCAGTTGCGCGTGATCGATCTCGGCGCAGGCCTTGATCTTGCCGGCGTAGAGGCGAAACAGCTGTTCGCGCTCGGCCAGGCTCGGCAGGCCGACGGCGATGCTGCGGTCGAAGCGGCCTTCGCGCACCAGAGCCGGGTCCAGGGAGTTGGGGAAGTTGGTGGCGCCGAGAACCAATACGCCGCTATCGGCGGCGAAACCGTCGAGTTCGGTAAGGAACTGGTTGACGATGCGGTTGCCCTCGGCGTCGCTGGAACGGCTGGCCTCGCCGCGGCGGCCGATGCCGTCGATCTCATCGATAAAGACGATGCAGGGTGCATGTTTGCGTGCGCTGCGAAACAGCGATTTGACCTTCTGAATCCCGGCGCCGAAGTACATCGAGGAAAAATCGCTGCCGCAAACCTGGATGAAATGCGCATCGCATTCGCTGGCCAGGGCCTTGGCCAGCTGGGTCTTGCCGGTGCCGGGTTCACCGGTCAGCAGCACGCCCTTGGGCGGCCGCGCACCGAGGGCGGCAAAGGCCGCCGGGTCGCGCAGGTAGGCGGTGACGTCCTGCAATGCCAGCTTGGCTTCGCCGGCGCCTATCACGTCGGCGAAACTGATGCCGGTGCCTTGCTTCAAGGTCGGGTAGGGGTGCAACTGCCAGGCGGCGAAACCAAGGCCGCCAAAAATCAACAGCAACAGCGGCCATTGCGCGAGCAGTGCGTGATACCAGCGCCGCTCGCCATCGGTATCGAACAGGGCCACCGGAAACAGCCGGGTGCCGCTGGCGTAGTCGCGCAGAATGGTTTCGCCGATGCGCCCGGACTGATCGGCCAGCGAGTAGTGCTGGCCGTCGACGGTCGAGACGTAAATCGTGTGGCTGCTCAAGGCGGCGCTGGCGATGCGCTGCTCGCGCATATCGCCGACCAGGGTGGATAGATCGCGGCGATTGGCGGTCCAGGCGTCGGTGGAGCGTTCCAGTGCCTGCAACATGGCTGCAGAGGCATCGCCGGACGGAATATCGGCCGCAGAATTGGCGTGCCAGTAAGCGCCAAGGCCGACAACTGCGAGGACAAGGCTCAAGCCAAGGGTGTGAACGAGACGGCGGTGACGGGCGAAAAACGATTTCTTCATGCTGACCCACAACGGCGAAGGCTTGACGACATCGCCCGGACGAGGGCGAACCGACGCGGTATCGAGGCGCCGCACGAACAGCCGCCCGGCTTGGCGGCAACTCGGCACGCGCTTGGATTATCGGCACAAGCGCCGCGCCGTTCAGTACTCGGAGACGAACGGAGCTGCCACTGGTCGGTAGTGGGGAACTTTGAAGGCTACATCGAGGCGGCGACGACGCTTCCAGTGCCATTCATGAGCAACGCGCGCGCTCTTGTAGCTCAAAGTCACCCAATGGTAGCCCGGGTTGAGCGCAGCGATACCCGGGTATCGGCGCCCTGGGTATCGCTGCGCTCAACCCAGGCTACGTGCTGCGCGTTGCTTTTGCCGTGTGGCGGTCGAATACACCGTTTGACCCAACCATGGTCGACCAAAACACTTGCGCAGGAACATAGGATTTACGAAATGGCGGCATTGTGGGCATGCCAACGCGCGCAATCCACGGGCAAGGTTGCTCCCGCGTTGGGCTTCGCGAGCTCAGCGCCAACTTACATAGAGAGCGCATCTAGGCGCGCAACTCAAACCACATTGATCCGCAGCGCCACGCCGCCGACTACCTTGCCCTGCTCCAGTTGCACCAGGTCGAGGGTGAAGCTGCTGCCTGGTTTGGCGTTCGCCGGCACTGTAATACGCAAGCCCAGGCGCTGCGATTCCAGCGGTTGCAGGCGTAGCGGCAACTGCGCCTGCTGGCCTTTGGCGAAGTCCAGTTCGAGGGCGGTGGGGAAGGTCGTGGCTAAGCGTTCCGGGTTTTTGTTGGTCAGCAGGGCGTCGGCCAGCGGTTGCGGCGCCTCGGCGTGGCCGGTGCAATCCAGGGCTTGATCTTCCATCGAGGTCGCGCGCAGCGCCGCCGTCTGCAATTCCGCCGGTAGTCTCGCGTTGGCCAGGAGCTTGCCGGGCAGCGCGCGCTTTTCCACCAGCAGGCCGGCTTGGATGTCCTCCAGCCCCTTGGGCCGGCGCAGTTCGAAGACCATGGTGCGCGACAGCCGCGCGCGCAGGTTGCTGGCCAGGAACGGCAGCACTATCCAGCGATTGGGCGCCAGGTCGACCACGCTGAGATTCTTCTGCGCCAGGTTGTTTTGCTGCCATACATGGCGCCCCGCCTGCGGGTGGTCGAAGCGGCTGAACAGCGCGGCCAGCAGGCAAGGGTGGCTGCCCACGGGCGGCACCGCGCTACGCGGCAGGCGCGCCTTGAGAATGCGCGTCTCGCCGGGACCCAGGTCGAAGTCCGCCGCGGCCGTGACAGCCGGGAGAAAATCGCCAGGGTAGAGAAACTGGCTGCCGGCGTACTGCTTGACGTTGAAGCTGATCGCCAGATGGCGCGCGCTGGCCGTGACGCTGCGGTTGCGCACGCGGGCGTAAATCCAGTTGTCCTGACCAAATTCCAGATTCTGATGGGTCAGGCCGCCATCGTCGCGGTTGCGCACCCACAAGTCCGGCGAATCCCAGAAACGCCCGGCCCAGTCGTTGGCGCCAGGGTCGCCGGCATCGTCGCGCAGCCACACATCCGCCATCGGCGATGGATCGGGCAGGCCATAGACGAAGCGGTGGAAGGCGTCCACGCAGGTCGGGTTGCCGCCGCGGGCGAGGAGGAAACATTCCAGCTCTTCGGTTTTTACCGGCCTTGGGTAGCGCGCCAGGTAGAAGCTGCGCATCAGGTCGCCGAGTGGCGCGGCGCCGAGCAACGCGGCCATGCCTTTCCAGAAACGTTCGCCGGCACCGTAGGAAGAACCGTGGGTGACCCGCACCCAGGGGTTGCGTGGGCACAGCGCCAACGCCGCCTCGGCGAAATTGAACGGCAGCACACCCGCCGCGCCGTTGTCGTGGTAGGTGGTCCAGGCTTCGTCGAACCAGGCGTCGGCCTGGCTGGCCGGTTTCAGCCCGCGGGCCCACCAGCTGTGATAGGTCTCGTGACGCAGCGGGCCGGTGCCGGTGGTGGTGCCGCCGTCGTACTCCATGCCGCCCTGGTGGATAAAGGCGGTGAAGCGGTTGCCCTGGATATAGCGGCCCGAGCTGTTTTCGTTGTCGGCGAGAAAGCCGGCGATGGCATTGGCCTGGTTGACCAGGTTGGCGGCATTGCTGCTGAGCTTCCAGACGTTGATCGCCACGTTAGTGCCGGACACCGGCAAAACCGTATTGAGCGTATGGCTCTGCAGGCTGTCGCTGGCGCGCAGTTCCAGCAGCGGCGACAGGGCGCTGTAGCGCGGCGGGAAATCGATACGCCAGTGATTGGCGCCCAGGTCGGTAACGCTGCCGTTGCTGATCGGCGTATGAGCCACGGCGGTGCCGGTCAGTTGCAACTGCAGGCTCAACTCGAACTGATCGAAGATCAGATTGGCCGGCACGAAGGCTTCCAGGTAGCGCCCGGCGCCGAGGTCGGTGAAACCGAAATTGAACGCCAACCGCGGTCCGGCGCTCCAGACGATCTGCGGTAAATAGGAGCCGGCCATCGAGGCCTGAGGCACGCCGACCGAGTAGGTCAGGCGCAGGCTATGGCTGCTGCCTGCATCCAGCACCCGGTTGAGCACCCGCAGGTTGGCGTTGGCGCCGCCGCCGAAGTCGTGGCTGGCGACATCCGCCAGTGCCACCACCGCGCCATCCAGCCAGACGCCGGTAACCGTCTGGCGCAGGTCGAAGATCGGGCAACCGGCGTGCTGGCCGAGGCGAAACTCCAGGGTGGCGTCGCCGCTGATCTGCTGGCTGGCGGCATCGAACAGCAGGCTGGCATCGATGCGGGCGATATCCATGGGCACTGCCCACAGGCCATCGACCAGCTTGGGCGGCGGCGCCAGGTCCAGGTTGCTGCCCGCCAGGTCGGCCAACGGCGGCAGCTGGGCCAGCAGCCCGCTCAGACCTGTGACGCATTCACCCTCGGCGGCCAGGCAGGCGCCGGCATTGCGCTTGAGAATGGCGCGCCAGCCATAGCCGCGCGCCGCTTGCACATGGGCCAGGGTCTCGGTGACGAAGATCGAGCGCTCGCTGGCCGCATCGTGCTGCGCCTTGTTCAGCGCCAGGTCGAAGATCGGTTGCGCGGGTTTGCCGAGGTTGCCCGGCACCTCGCTGGACAGAACGATCAGCGCCGGCTCGATATAGCGCGACAGGCGCAACGGCTCGAGTATCGCCAACACATCGGCCAGGGTGGTGCCGGCCAGTTGGTTGGACAGCAGGCCCAGGCGATAGCCGCGGGCTTGCAGGGTTTGCAGGCAATCCAGGGTGTCGGCGTAGCGCAGCCGCACACCGCCCGGACCGGTGAATATCAGGGTGTCGCCCAGGTCGAAGAAGACCGTGGCGGGAACAGTCGAACCAGGCATGGCGCCTCCTTGCAGCAGCGGATCAGCTATTTACCGGGACGCCGGCGCATGCGCTCACATCCTCCGGTAGAGGTGCTTGCGCTATCGGCGAAGCGCGAACCGATCAACCGTCGCGTCTATAGCTGAAGCAGCAATTCGCCGGGTCGGTGAAGGTCAGGGTGTCGCCGATCAGGCTGAAGGCGTAGGTGACGACTTCGTCGTTGGCGGTGGACAGGGCCAACTGCCCGGGCGCTTTTACCGCCCAGGTGCCTTGATCCCACCAGGTGAAGCCGCCGGGTGGTTCGGTGCTGCCGTAGTAGAGGCCATTGGCCTCGAAGCGCAGGTGCGTGGCGTAGCCCGCCGCGCAGGGTTCCTGGCTGCTCTTGTGCCAATTGCCCGGCAATGTGGATGCATGTTCTGGCATTTAAGCTCTCCTTGCGGACACGCGCGGAACCTAAGGCCCCGCGCGTGTTATTGCCGCTACTTGGCGCTGCTCAGGCGGGCAGGCTTGGCTTTGTGCTTGCTCAACTTGGGCAGGCTGCCGCCAGCGTCGCTGATCAAGTGATCGAGCTTGTCCTGCTCGGTATGGCTCATCACCGTATCGTAATCGAGCAAGGCAGAGGCTGCCTTGGCGTCAGGCTTGCGCTTCATAAAACGGCAGGCCAGGCGCTTGCTCTCGATGGAGGCGAAGTGCGGCTTGAGCACTGGCGATTCCATGGCCGCCTGAATCGCGGCTATGCCGTCGGTCAGGTGATCGCCACCGATGGCCAGCACCAGATGCGCATCCGGGGTGGATAGCACCCTGTGCGCGGCCTCCGCATGACGCGCGTCGACGGCGGCGGTGACCATTACGCTGGCGCTGGCATCGAGATGGGCGACCATGCCTTCGACTTCCCAGTGCACTTCGACCCGCACCTGATGGATGCCCGATACGCCAAACAACGCACCCTCGGCGCCGCGCATCAATGTCATCGATTCCTCGATCTGCTCACCCGGTTCGAGCACCTTGAATGGCGAATCCTCAATGCAGTGGAGGATGGTGCGGAAGCTGCGTTCGTTGCCCGATGGGTCGATCACGCTGCCGCTGACGAACTCGCTCTTCAGGCTCAGGCTGGCTGGCACCAACAGTGGCTGCTCGCCTTCATTGCGCATCCTCACGCCGATCCGCACTGGTGCGCCCAGGGGGAGCTCGCCGAGCAGCGGGGTGATCTCCAGCGTCAGGCCGAGTACTTCCGCTTCCAGGTCGGTGGGCGAAATGCTCGGGGTGGCGTTGGAGGCGCCGCCGAAGGCGACCGAGCCGGGACGCACGAAGGGGTCGGGGTAGTGGCGCAGCTGCTTGAGGTTGTCCGGGTGGAACGACCACTGGATATTGCTCGGGAAGGGCGTGGCCGGCGTGCCGGCGGCGGCGATCACATCGCTGGTGCACATGAAACCGAAGTCGGTCCAGTTGTGGTACAGGCCCATGGCATGGCCCAGCTCGTGTACCGCGGTGCGGAAGTAAGGCGCCGCCGCGGTGCCGAAGCGCTGGCCGCTGACCGTGCCCCAACCGGCGTCGATGGTCCAGTGTGAGGCAATACCGACCCCTTCGCGCGGGATGTTGTTGGAGTCGGTGCCGCCGCTGTCATACATGATCCCGCGTGGCGTCGAGTCGATATTCTTCACCGCCAGCACGTGGTAGCGCCATTCGCTGTCGAGGTTGGTCACTGCCCGACGCGCGAGCATGGCCGCGTGCATTTCCGCGTTGGACCAGGAGTCGCCACTGGGCTCGGCGACATTGACGTCGCTGCAGTGCACCGTGGTTTGCCAGCCCACGGCATCCATCAGCGAGGTCCAGGTATGGCCGGCGCCACTGCTGATCGGCTGCTCGGAGCCGCTGACCGTATCGATCTCCACCGTGCAGCGACGCAGGTAGGTCGACAGCCAGCCCATGGTCAGCCGCCCGACCACCACATTGGTGGCGTTCTTTACATCGCCTTCGGCGTAATCCGACGGCGACGGATAGCCCGCCGGCCCGGCCATGCGCACCATCTGCGCGGTCAGGGTGCTTTCCAGCACCCAGTTGTTGGGCGCAGTGAAGCGGTACATCTGAAAGCCCAGGCTGAAGCTGTTGCCCAGGTAGAAGTACTCCGGCAACGCGGTCACCCGCAGGTAATAGCGATAGCGCGAGCGCGACAGGATCGGAATTCCCGATGCCGGGTTCGGCCCTGCCAGCATGATGGGTTTGAGCGAC
>CAMPJN010000054.1 GCA_946886875.1 uncultured Pseudomonas sp. | reverse complement strand
AATTGCGCGGCGACCTGCTGGCCCGGCTCGACGAAGCCCTGGCCGAGGGTGATCAGCGCTACTTTCTGCGGTAAGCCGCTGACCCAGGCGCCCTGACTGTCGACGCTGATCAACTGCACCGGGGTGAATTCGACCTGCTGTTGTTGGTTGACCCACTTCACCCCCTGGCGACCAGCCTGATCGAGGCTGAGCAGGGCCGGCGAGAGACGGTGGGCCAAGGTCTCGCCGGTCTGGATGCGCAGGGTCGCGCTGGCACCGGCCAGGCGCAAGGCGTCAGGATTGGCGAGCTTGACCTCGACACGAAAACTGCGTGAGCCGGGGTCGGCTGCGGCGGCGATAAAGTGCAACCTTCCCTCCATCTCGCGACCGTCGAGCAGCTGCACCTGTACGCTCTGACCGATACGCAATTGGCCGACGTCCTGTTGCGGAATCTGCGCGCTGACCTTGAGTTGGCTGATATCCACCAGGGTCAGCAGGCTTTGGCCGGGTTGCACGAAGTCGCCCAACTCGACCATGCGCTGGTCGTAGACCCCGGCGAAGGGCGCGGTAATTTTGGTATTGCCCAGCTGGATGCGCGCCATGTCCAGTTCCGCCTTGGCCTTGGCCAACTCGCTTTGCAGGCGGATCAACTCGTTGGCGGAAACCAGATTGCGTTCGCGCAGGTGGCTGGCGCCGGTGACGTCGGCCTGGCGCTGGCGCACATCGGCTTCGCCACGCGCCACCTGGGCCGGGCGGTTATCCGCGGACAGGCTCAGCAGCAACTGGTTGGCCGCGACCGGGCTGCCCTTGTCCTGGTCCAGGCTCACTACGCGACCGCTGATCTGCGCACGCAACTCGACCCGGCGCCAGGCTTCGATCTGCCCCTGCACCACATGCTGGCGCTGCATCGGGCTGGCCTGCAGCCATTGGATCTCGACCTTGGCCAACCCAGGCTCGGCGGCCGGCAGGTCGGCGCTGGCGGCTTTCTTGGCGGTGAACAATGAGCCGCTGAGCAGCCACAACAGCAACAGCAGGCTAATGGCGACGGCGATCAACCAGGGGCGTTTGGACAGCTGACTGAACATGGCGGTTACTCGTGGCGGTCTGGTTGGGCGAGAAGAGCGGCGGCCTGAGCATTCAGGCCGGCGAGGATAAAGTCGGTGACGCGCTGGAAATACTCGTCCAGGGCGATGGGCTCGGCCCAATGGCTGAAGCCGCCGGAGGCGATGCGCGCCATCACTCCGTTGACGCAAGCTTCCACGCCCCACAGCAGGTTCTGACACTCGGCCTGACTCAAGCTGTGGTTGCCGAGAGCGGCGTTGAGCATCTGACCGAAGAACCCCTGGAATTGCTCTTCCAACTCGAAAAATTGTTGGCGATACGGGGTTTCCAAGCGCTCTTGGAATTCCGGGCGGTCGCAGTGTTGGCACAGTTGCGCCTGAATCGGATCGGCGAGCATCTGCTCGAAAGCCCGTTGCAACACCAGGCGCATGGCTTGCTGTGGCGGATGTGCGGCGTGCAGGGCGCGTAATTCGGCAAGATTATCGCGGCTCAGATCCAGCACCAGGCGTGCATAGAGCGCCTCCTTGCTGGGGAAGTGCTTGTACACAGTGCCCTTGCCGATGCCGGCGGCGGTGGCCACCTCGGCGATGGTCACGCGGTCCCAGGGCTGCGCCCTGAACAGCTGACGCGCGGCGGCGAGGATGGCGGTTTCCCGTTGTTCGAAGAGGCGATCTTGCAGGCGCATTGAATTCCACACAGGTGACGTGACCGTCGGTCATGCTATGACTGATGGTCACGCCGGGCAAGCGTGCAGTTGTAACAATGCTTGCGTGGGGAGGGTAAGGGGAAGCGATGGTGGGTGCGCCGAGTTCCCTCGGATCGCACTCGGGGCAAGGGGCAGCGCTTGCTGCAATAGATCAGTCGCCCAGCGGCGCGAACAGTGCCTGCAAGTCGTCCTCGCCGAGCTGCCACTGACCTTGGCCGCCGCCTTCCAGGACGCCTTCGGCGAGGTTGGCTTTGATGTTTTGCAGATGCTGAATCTTCTCTTCGACGCTGCCGCGGGCGATCAGTTTGTAGACGAACACCGGTTTGTCCTGGCCGATGCGGTAGGCGCGGTCGCTGGCCTGGGCTTCGGCGGCCGGGTTCCACCAGGGGTCGAAGTGGATCACGGTGTCGGCGGCTGTGAGGTTGAGGCCCGAGCCGCCGGCCTTGAGGCTGATCAGGAACACCGGGAACTCGCCGGCCTGGAACTGTTTGACCGGCGTGCGTCGGTCCTGGGTACTGCCGGTGAGTTTGCCGTAGCCGATCTTGCGCGCCTGCAATTCGTTTTCGATCAGCGCCAGCATCGAGGTGAACTGGGAGAACAGCAGTACCCGGCGGCCTTCATCGACCAGTTCTTCGAGCATATCGAGCAGGGCGCTGAGCTTGCCCGAGTCACTGCTTTTCAGCTCGGCGCCGTCGTCGCCGAGCAGGCGCAGATCGCAGCAGGCCTGGCGCAAGCGCAGCAGCGCTTCGAGGATGACGATCTGGCTGCGCGCCAGGCCCTGGCGGGCGATTTCGTCGCGGACTTTCTTGTCCATCGCCAGGCGCAGCGTCTCATAGCGGTCGCGCTGGGCGGCCGTCAGTTCGACCCAGTGAGTGATCTCGGTCTTGAGCGGCAGTTCGCGCGCCACCTGTTCCTTCTTGCGTCGCAGGACGAAAGGTTTGATCCGTCCGCGCAGGTGCGCCAGACGCTGCTGGTTGCCCTGCTTTTCGATGGGCGTGCGGTAGTCGCGGGTGAAGCTCTTGGCGTCGCCGAGCCAGCCGGGCATGAGGAAGTTGAACAGCGACCAGAGTTCGCCCAGGTGATTTTCCAGCGGCGTACCGGTCAGGCACAGGCGTTGCCCCGCCTGCAACTGGCTGGCGGCGAGGGCGGCCTTGCTGCGCGGGTTCTTGATGTTCTGCGCCTCGTCGAGAATCAGCAGGCGATAGGGCTGGGCGGCCAGGCTCTTGAGGTCGCGCGGCAGCAGGGCGTAGGTGGTCAGGACGATATCGTGGCTGTCGATCAGCTTGAACAGGCTGCGTCGCTGCGACCCGTGCAAGGTCAGTACGCGCAGGCTGGGGGTGAAGCGCGCGGCTTCGTCCTGCCAATTTGGGATCAGGCTGGTGGGCATGACGATCAACGCCGGATGGCTCAGGCGTCCGGCCTGCTTCTCGCTGAGAATATGCGCCAGGGTCTGCAGGGTCTTGCCCAGGCCCATGTCGTCGGCCAACACACCGCCGACCTGCAGCTCGCAAAGGCTCTGCATCCAGTTCAGGCCGTGCAGTTGATAGGGGCGCAATTCGGCCTGTAAACCCTGGGGGGCAGCCACGCTATGTTCGGCCAGGGTCTGCAAGCGTTGGGCGAAGGCGCGCAGTTGCTCGCCACCTTGCCATTTCAAGCCCAGACCCTGGTCCAGGGCGCTCAGGCGCGCCGCATCGGCGCGCGGCAGACGCAGGCGCTGGCCGATCTCCTCGGTGTCGCGAAAGAACAGCTCGCCCAGGGTACTCAGCAGCGGCTTCAGGCGGGCGAAGGGCAGGGCGATGCGCTTGTGGCTGTGCGGCAGGTTGACCAGCAGCATCTCGCCCTCCTGGCGCTGGGCCACCGCCTCGTTGGTCAGCAGCCAGGGCGTGCGGCGGATCGCCTGCAGCAGGATCGGCAGCAGGCTGATGCGCTGGCCGTCGACTTCGATGCCCAGTTCCAGGTCGAACCAGCCGGTCTCTGGCTGTTCCGCGATCTCGCCATACCAATCGTCGACCTGGGCCAGGTTGAAATGAAAATCCGGCTGCATCTGGATCTGCCAGCCGTGCTCGCGCAAACGTGGCAGCTGCTCCTGAACGAAGCTCAGCCAGGCGCTATCGCTGTGCAGTTCGAACGGCTCGCCGGCTTCCTCGGGCAGCGCCTCGCTCTGCCGCAGGGCGCGGTGCAGTCCGGTGCTCTCCAGGGTTTTGCGCAGCGCGGCCTCGGCTTCGGCATCGCGGATGATGCGCAGGCGCAGGTCGCTGGCCGGGCGCACAACCAGATCTTTGACTGCTTTACCGAAGGTGCGATGGCCCTGGTAGTCGAAGGCCAGGGCGGCGCGGTGGTGGATTTGCTCGTGCATGCGGCCCTTACGTGCATCGAAATGCACCCGCACATGGCTGCCCAGGGTCAGTACCGGCTGCGGTGGGATGCCTTCCAGGCGCTGTTCCAGCACATCCGCGCGCTGCTCGATCAACGGGCTGAGGTCGATCCCGGCGGCTTGCTGGTTTTGCAGGGTCAGCAGGGCGGCGGCCACATGCTTGCAGTTGCGCCCCACCGGGCAGTTGCAATGGCCGATGACCTGCCATTTGTCGCCATTGGCCAACATCTGAATACGCTGCTGATAGGTGTTCGCGCCCGAGCCGCGGCAACTGGCGAGCAGGGTGCCGTCCTTGATGCTCAGCAGCGTACTACGGCCTTGTTTGGCATAGCCTTCACCGCGCTGGAAATCCCCCGCGCCGAATTCCGCACGCCAATCGGCCTGGCGCAGGTGCAGAAGCTCCAGGGCCATCAGGCGAGTCTCGTGGCGGAACGGTTGAGTGCGGACATGACACGGCCAAAGGTCGACAAAGCCGATGATTCTGGCACAGCCCCGGTGGTTTAGCAGCTTGTTACGAGCGGGAGGTTGGACAGTATGTATCGAGCGATTTCCAGGCCAGGTGGCTTGGTGCGCTTGAGGGCTCAGCCGGCGAATGCGCTGCGGTATTGCCCCGGCGTGGCGCCCATGGCCTGGCGGAAGCGATTGCTGAAATGGCTGGCACTGGCGAAGCCGCAGGCCAGGGCGATCTCGCCGAAAGGCAAGCGACTGCTGCGTAGCAGATCGCGGGCGCGCTCGATGCGTCGTGCCAACAGATAGCGGTGCGGCGGTACGCCGAAGCTGAGGCTGAACATCCGCGCGAAATGGTATTCGGACAGTGCGCACAGTTCGGCCAGTTGGCCCAGGCTCAAGGGTTGGTCCAGATGACCATCGATAAACTCGCGCAGCCGTTTGCGTTGAGCCGGCGCCAAACCGCCGGTCAGGCGCAGGCCGTCGCGGCGGCCGACCTGGGACAGCAGCGCATGATCGAGCAGGTCGTGGGCCAGGCTGCTGGTCAGCAGACGCTCGCCGGGCTCCTGCCAATCGAGGCGACCAAGCTGGCGAAAGCGTTGGGCCTGCTGCGGGTCGTCGAGAAAAGTGCCCTCGCGCAGCTGCAACTCACGGGGCTCGCGATCGAGCAGGCGAACCGCGCCCAGGGCGTACTGCTCCTCGCTGACATACAGGTGCAGCAGCTGAATGTCGCCATTGATCACCCAGGCCGAGCGATGGCCGGCCGGCAGAATGCACAGTTTGTCCGGCGCGCCTTTGTCATGCGGGCGCTCGCGGCGAAAGGTGCCGGTGCCGCCGGCCATGTAGCAGGACAGCGTGTGATGGCTCGGCGCTTCGTAGTCGCGGGTGTCGTGGCTGTTACTCCAACTCGCAGCCGCCAGCCCATCGCCCAGCTCGGCGCTGTGCAACAGTTTGGAATTGGGCGAGCTGTACATCGCCAGGAACACCTGGCTTTGGTCGAGTTGCGACATGGGTTGTCCTCTGCCAAGCCATGCTACTCCGGGTGTTGGTGAGCGCCAGCCCCGCAGGCGAAAAAGCGCAATATTTGGCAAGCAGAAAAGGTAAGTCGCCAGCGCTCAGGGCGCTTGTACAAGCAAGGCGGATCAGGCCTTTATCTGTAGTAATTAATGATGTCCAGATAGCGTTGCTGTTGTTTCAGCTGGTCCAGCCCCTTTTGTAAGGTGTCTATTTCCGCGTCTGCGGTGTCCAGGCTAAAGGCGTAATACATCTCGCCTTCTTTTAGAAGGTATTCCGCGGAGAATCGCGAACTGTCGAACCCTAATTTTTTAATAAACCAAATCGCGGTGATTTCGTTGTAGGCCCAAAAATCGATTCGGCCTCTTTCCAACATATTCGCCAGGGCCACCGGGTTCGATGAAATCTTCAAGCTTTCATTCTCTATGCCGAGCTGGTTGATCACTTGATGGCCGATGTCGTCGCGAATAACGCCGATCTTATAAGCACTCAGGTCTTTGGGGTTGGTCACGCGGAGTTGTTTGTCCCGGAGCGCCAAGAGCACGATACGAGAGGCCACGATCGGCCCTACCCATTTAAACAAGGGTTCTCGATCACTGGTACGGGTCGTGGAGAACAGCATTACGCCCGGGCCTTTGCTTACCATCTGGTAGCCACGAGCCCAGGGCAATGAGTAGATGTTCTTACGTTGGATGGGGAGGCCCACGAGCGCTGCGGATTCCAGCAGCACATCAACTGCAATGCCGCGGGCGATGCCGCTCTCCGTATAGTTGTAGGGAGGATGTTCTTCGGTGATGTAGTCCAGGGTTTCCCAAGTGGACTCGGCTCGCGCCAATGAAGAAATAATCAACGGAATTAAAATTGCGATCAGCTTGGATATCCGCATAGGCATACTGTAACCCTCGAGCCGCACGGAGTATACGACTGGCTTTTATCGAATCGGTGCCTGTCGATTTTTCGTTATGAATACGTCTATTAAAACTAGTACTTGGTCAGGGTGAAGTCGAATGGCTATATATATTTGTCCGCGCTATAAATAACGATTTATGTCGTGATTGCTTATTAAGCTGCGGTCTCGGTCATGACCGCGAACAGCCAAGACCCCACGCATGGTCGCTATGCCCGGCCGCCCGGTCAGTCGCTTCTGAGAATCCGATCCGGGTCGAGGTAGAACACGTCTTCTTCCAACCCTGGGTACTGGCGTCGATGCGCCATGGGTAGGGCAGCAGCGTGACAATCGAATAATGCAGATGGGGTGGTTTGCCCCGGACATTGCCGGTCTCGCCCACTGCGCCGAGCGTGCTGCCGGGCCGCACTGGCTGGCCGGGGGAGGCATCGAGTCTGTCGAAATGGGCTAAGTAGTGCAGCCGCCATTTCGGCTCCAGCATGACGATCACCTTGCCGCTGATGTCGATCTCGCCACGAAACAGCACCAGATTCGTCGCCTGCGGTGGTGCGCACAGCGCACCCTACCCGCTGCCGGCTATGCGAGAAGGGCTCAGGCCTGAATCGCCCATGCAACACACTATTGGGACAGCGCCTTATTTATAGGCGTTGACGATATCCAGATAGCGTTGTTGCTGTTTCAATTTATCCAGCCCGTTTTGTAAGACGGATATCTGCGCGTCATCGGTATCCAGGCTGAAGGCGTAATAGGTTTCGCCATCTTTAAGGGTATATGCCGCGGTGAAGTGAGAGCTATCGAGGCCCAACTTTTTAATGAACCAGATGGCGGTGATTTCGTCGTAGGCCCAAAAATCGATGCGACCTCTTTCCAGCATATTCGCCAGCCCCACCGCGGTAGAGGAAATCTGCAGCTGCTGATTGCCGATGCCAAGTTGGTTGATCAGTTGATGGCCGATATCGTCGCGAATCACACCAATCCTATAGGTGCTCAGATCGCCAAGCTTGAACTGCTGACCGCGGCGCCCCAGCAAGACGATGCGGGTGGGCACTATTGGCCCGACCCACTTGAACAGATGCTCGCGATCATTGGTGCGGGTCATGGAGAAAAGCAGCACGCCAGGCCCTTTCCGCGCCATCTGATAACCGCGTGCCCAGGGCATCGAGCGGATATTTCTACGTTCGAGGGGTAAGGCCATCAGGGCCGCCGACTCCAGCAGAATATCCACCGTGATGCCGCGGGCGATGCCACTCTCCGTGTAGTTGTAGGGCGGATACTCTTCGGTGATGAAATCCAGATTTTCCCAGGTGGATTCGGCACAGCTTAATGTCGAAATAAAGGTTGTAATTGTTATCGCGATTAGCTTGATGATTTGAGTGGGCATGTCGCAACCCTCGGGTCGCACGCCAACTCCGGAAGGCTTTATAAAGCAAGTTTCGGCTGGCGGTTGTTTTGTGATGGTGCTTATTAAAGCTAGTTCGCGGGCCAGATGATGTCGAATGGCTATATATATTTGTATGAGGTATCAACTGGGGTTTATGTAGTGATTAATTATTAAGGCGCCGCATTATTCCCATCTGCCAGTCACCTCAGCTCAAAAGCAGATTGCGGGATAAATGTCCGTATACCGTCGATACCCGTCGCAGATGGCGCGATTCCGGGTGGGTCAGCAGCCAGAGTTCGGTTTGGCATTCGTCCAGCACCTCCGTGAGTTGGCGCAGATTGTTCTGCTTTTGCGCCAGAAACAGCGGTAGCACACCGACGCCCAGGCCCTGCCTCACCAGCTCCATCACGGTGAGGATGCTGTTGACCCGCACGCTTGGCTCGACCTTGGGGAAATGCCGCTTACGCCAGAGCACCGAGGGGTGATCGGGTAGTGCATCGTCCGGCGCCACCCACTGTGCTTTGCCGGCCTCGACTTGTGCATAGGAGTCGATGGGGCCATCGGCGGCGGCGAACAATGCCACGCGGATCGGCCCCACATGCTTGCCGACCAGATGCGGCGGCGGACGCTTGGTCGCGCGCAGGGCGATATCCGCGTCGCGCCGGGTCAGGCTGGCCAACTCGTTGCCGCTGTGCAGGTCGTATGACAGCAACGGATGGCGCACCTGCAAATCCGCCAAGGCCGGCGCCAACAAGCCGTGCAGCAGGGTGTCCGTGGTGGTGATGCGCACGCTGCCCGAGACCTGTTCGGGCAAATGTTGAGCGGCCGAACGGGCGGCCTCCAGCGCGGCTTCCAATTGCTCGGCGTGGCTGGCCAGGGTTTGCGCCAGCTCCAGTGCCCGATAGCCGCTGCGCGAGCGCTCGAACAGATTCTGGCCCAGGCCGCGCTCGATACGCTGCAGTGCGCGGAATACCGTTGAGGTATCCACCGCCAAGCGCGCGGCGGCCTCGGCCAGGGTCGCACAGCGCACCAGGGCGAGGACGATTTCGAGATCGCCAGGGCTGAGCTTGTATTGCGTTTGTGCATTCATGCTGTGTTCTTTCGCCTATTTAAAATGCGCTGTCGCAATCTTACGCTCTCCTCGACACTTTCCCAGGAGAACGGCAATGAATCATTCGGCATCCCCTTCACACCTGTATGGCGTAACCCTGTTGCGCGTTGGTCTCGGCTTGATGTGGATCGCCCACGCCCTGTTGAAATGGCTGGTGTTCAGCTTGCCGGGTACCGCGGAGTTCTTCGCGGGGCTGGGTTTCCCCGGCGTGCTCGCCTACCCGGTATTCGCCGCGGAATTGCTCGGCGGGCTGGCGCTGGTGCTGGGCCTGTACGCACGGCAGGTGGCATTGGCGTTGCTGCCGATCATGCTGGTAGCCCTTTGGGTACACCTGCCCAATGGCTGGGTGCATACCAGCCCCGGCGGCGGTTGGGAGTACCCGGCGTTCCTAATTCTGGCGTCGGTTGCACTCTGGCTAATGGGCGATGGTGCCCTAGCGGTGCGTCGCAGCCAGCGTTTGCTGCCACACTTTGGCGGTGCGGCGGCCTGAGCAGGAGGATGGGCAATGGTTTTTTTGCCCATCCGCTCTCGCTGCGCTGGTGACGAGCCGAGTCGCGCACGGTTCGCTGCCGCTTTACCCGTTACTATCTGCTGCGCGACCAGTGCTCATCGCGCAAGCGCATCCTGAGCCTGTAACCGCTAAACCTAATTGCCCTGGCCTTGCCCCGTTCGTATACCGTCCGGGCATCGCTTGGCGACTTATGCAGATGGAACCTATGAGCAGAATGGATTCAACCCTGGCGTCCGCCGCATGGCTGTATATGGGCGGCGCGGGGCGCGTGCCACGTTGCCTGGCGCAACGCACAGACGTGCCCGCGCTCTGGTGTTTGCTGCTGGCCCAGGCCGCAGTGGTGCCGGCCATAGCCGTGGCGGAGGAGGGCACGCAGACGCCGCAGCTGGGCTTGCGGGTCAATGCGCAAACGGCGTTGGCCAACTGGCAGCAGTTCTGCGCCTATATCGACAGGCATCCGCAATTTCACCGCGTACCCGCGCTCGGTATCTATCTGGCCGCGGTCGCGGAGTTTCTCCAGCAATGCGCGGCTGAGCTGGGCGAGCCGCTCGCCGATCTTTGGCTGCAGGGCGATCTGGATGCGGTTTCCGGCCCCTTCGATTACGTGGAACAAACGCGCATCGAGTTCTGGCAATGGCGCGTCGATTCCAGCCTGGAGATCGTGCAAGACGGCGCCGATGTCGACCTGCACGAGATCACCCAGGTGCTGGACTTCGAGGACCTCGACGAGTGGGTGCGTTCCTTCGGTCTGGAGCATCTGGATCATCCGTACTTCCGCGCGCTGGCGCAGTTGGACGACTTCGAGGAGCAAGGCACGCGTTTCGAGGAATTCCGCGAGCACAAACCGCAGCCCCTGGACCCCTGGTTGGGGCACGGTTACCGGGCTATCAGCCACGCCAACAAGGTCGGTATGCGCGCTCAAGACGCAACCGATGAATTCTGGCATGTGCCGCCGCAGTGGGACGAGATTCGCCGCGACGCTGAAAGCTACACGCGCGTGTGGGTCAGGCAGGCGCAGCAGTGGGGCCTGCTGCAAATCGAACCCGCGCTGGAGCTGTTGTTCGCGCCGCAATTCGATGAAGTGGTCGACTCCGCCGCGGGCGGGCGCTGTGTGGTGCTGCAAGGTGGGCGTTACGGGGTTATCGACATCGAACAACGCGGCTGGCGGCTGCCCGCCGAGTACGGCGAACTGCGCCAGGAGTGCAACGGCCTGTTGCGTTTGCGTCAGGGCGAGCGCTACGGCTACATCGATGAAGCCGGCGCCGTGGTGGTGCCGCCGCGCTATGAGCAAACCCATGCGTTCGGCGGGCCGGGTCGGTGCGACGCGCCGGGCCTTGCCTGGGTTGCCGAGGGCGGCCTGTGGGGGCTGATCGACGCCAGCGGACAGGTACTGCAGCCCTGCTGTTTCAGTCGTATCGAGTATCGCCAAGAGCAGGAAAACCGTGGCTGGCGCGTATGGCAGCAGGATCGTCAGGGCTGGGTCGACGCCGCTGGGGCGTTGGTCGTCGCCTGCGAATGGGATGAGGTGGATTGCTTCACCCGCCATGTGCATGCCATCGAGGCCGAGGGCATCTACCGGGTCACCCGCGATGGCCGCCAGGGGCTGCTGCCCCGTGAAGGCGATTGGCACGTCGCGTGCCGCTATATGGATATCGAACCGCTGGGCGTAGGCCCCGGCGCGCCGCCTTTGCCTGCCGATCCCTGGCGCCTGTCGCCCAGTCCCGAAGAGGCCGATGTCGCCAGCTATATCGCCAGCGGCAGCCGCGAGCAATCGCGCCTGTTGATCCGCGTGACCGACGAGCGCGGCACGGGGGTGATCGACGAGGCCGGGCGGCAGATCGTACCCATGGCCGAGCAGGCTATAGAGACCCTGGGTAACCGCAATCTGCAGTGGTTGGCGGTGTGCGATGAAGAGGATCGCTACCAACTGTGGGATGTGCTCAAGCGCGAGCCCGCATTGCCAGGCCGCTATGCCGCGGTGGACGTCCTGCCGCTGGCCGCGCAACCGCTGTTGCTGACCTTCGATGAGCTGCAGGATGAGCGGCCTTATGTGGTGCAGTGCTGGTGGGCGGCGGGTCGGCCGGCGATTGCCGGGCGCTTTAGTGACCTGGGCGACGGCGAGTTTTTCCTTCGCGGCCTGATGGATAGTCAGCGCAAGGCGCTGGTCGAGGCCTGGGACAAGGGCGAGACCGTCGATGCGTGCGAACTGCTGGACGACGGCAGCAGCCGTCGGGTGTTTATCCGCCCGGGCGCGGCACCGATCGACGCTATTGGCGAATGGCAGCGGCGCTATGGCCAGGGCGATCTGGATGCGGCATTGGCGCTCGCCCGCACCTGCCGCGATACGGCGCAAGCCTACGCCTGGGCGCAGCGTGCCTGCGGCGCCGAGCGGCCCGATGCGACGCCATCGTCGGCGGCCTGGATCTACCTGATCGAACTGGTGCTGCAAGGCGCCGGCGGTGCCGCCGCCCTGGGCAAAACCCGTCAGTGGCTGGAACGGGAGATGCTGGTCGAGAGCAATTTCGACGAGGGCTACCAATTGCTGTTGCTGCAGGGCCGCCTATGGTTGGACCCGGCAACCGGTACGCCCGATGCGCACAAGGCGTTCGCTGCGCTGGAGCGCCTGCGCCAGCTGAGTGGCCGCAACCAGCGCGAGCATAGCGAAGGTCTGTACCTGCTCGGGCGCTGCTGGCGCGATGGCCTGGGTTGCGCCGTCGATCAGGCCAAGGCGCGCGACTTGTGGCGCGCCGTCGCCTCCGACGGCCACGGCCCGGCGACCCAAGCGTTGGTTGAGTTGCTGGTCGACGAAGCCGAGCAACACACCGATGCGGAGGCTGCCGGGCAGCTGTGGCAGGAAGCCCTGCACCACGCGCAGAACTACCTCGAACACTTCGCCGCCGACGGCGCACCGGCGCTGATCGGCTATTTTCAGCATTTTCTCGGCGAGACCTTGCTGCGCACCGAACCGGTGGAGTGGGAGGCCGCCGCCGATCATCTCCAACAAGCCGCCGCAACCGGCCATGCGGAGGCGATGGGGCTGTTGGCCGAGGTGGTGTACCGCGACCCCGCCAGCCCACTGCGCAATCTGCGCCAGGCCCTGAACTGGGCCTGGCGCTATGCGGCGGCGCAAGGCGTGATAGCGTCTGCGACCAGCGGCTGGAAGCGTTGGCTATTCGCCCTGTTCTGGCTGCGGCGCCGAGGCTGAGTGGCCGGCTACTTGGGGCTGAGGACTTGGTCCGGGTTGAGGTAGAACATCTTCTTCCAGCCCTGGCTGCTGCTATCGATGCGCCAGGGGTAGGGCGCCAGGGTGAGAATGGTGTAGTGCAGATGAGGTGGCTTGCCGCGGGCATTGCCAGTGTCGCCCAGGGTGCCGAGCCTGTTGCCGGGCAGTACTGGTTGGCCGGGGTAGGCATCTAGGCTGTCGAGGTGAGCGAAGTAGTGCAGCCGCCACTTCGGCCCCAGCATGACTACTACCTTGCCGCCCATGTCGATTTCGCCGCGGAACAGCACCAGGCCATAGGTCGGTGCCACCACCGGGGTGCCGCGGCGGGCGAAGATATCGATGCCCTTGTGCACCCCGGAGCGACCCCAGGGTTCGAACCAGAAGGTCTGTCTATTCCAATCCTTACTGCTGGCGCCCTGTACCGGTATTTGCGGCCACTCCGGGGCGAGCAGCCAGGCGAGCGCTATCAGGAGAAACAGGTGGCGTTTGCGTGGGCGTTTCATGCAGTTCCTTTGCGTTGTCGACGTACGAGGGCACGAGCTTATGACCTCTGAGCAGATAAAACGCAAGTCCTGGACGCTGTTTTGTAAAGTGTAAAACCCGCAACTTTATGCAAGCGCCCAGGTCGGGCGCGGCGCAGACTTCTGCCTATCTACCGGGAGTCGTGCGATGAACCTGTCGTTGTATCTAATGACCGTACTGATCTGGGGTACCACCTGGATCGCCATCAAGTTGCAGTTGGGCGAGGTCGCGGTGGCCGTGTCCATCGTCTATCGCTTCGCCCTGGCCGCGGCGGTGCTGTTCGCCGTGCTGATGCTCAGCGGGCGCCTGCAGAAGGTCGATGGCCGCGGCCAGTTGATCTGCCTGGCCCAGGGTGTGTGCCTGTTCTGCATCAACTTCTTATGTTTCTACACCGCCAGCCAATGGATACCCAGCGGCCTGATCGCGGTGATCTTTTCCACCGCGACGCTGTGGAATGCGCTGAATGCAAGGGTGTTCTTCAAGCAGAAGATCGCCGCCAATGTGCTGGCCGGCGGCGCCCTGGGCCTGGCGGGGCTGGGCCTGCTGTTCTGGCCCGAACTGGCCGGGCATGCGGCCAGCCGCGAAACCCTGCTGGGGATAGCTTTGGCGCTGATCGGCACCCTGTGTTTCTCCGCCGGCAACCTGCTCTCCAGTTTGCAGCAGAAGGCCGGGCTCAAGCCGCTGACCACCAACGCCTGGGGCATGCTCTACGGCGCGCTGATGCTGGTGCTGATCTGCCTGGTCAGCGGCACGTCCTTCACGTTCGAGTGGAGTACGCGCTATGTCGGCTCCTTGCTGTACCTGGCGATCCCTGGTTCGGTGATCGGCTTCACCGCCTACCTAACCCTGGTCGGACGCATGGGCCCGGAGCGTGCGGCCTACTGCACGGTGCTGTTCCCGGTGGTGGCGCTGAATATCTCGGTGTTCCTCGAGGGCTATGAGTGGACGCTCACCGCGCTGTTCGGCCTGCTGTTGGTGATGCTCGGCAACGTACTGGTGTTTCGCAAAGTCAGGGCGCTGCCCATTGCCACGGTTGCCACCCGTGGTTGAGGGCGCGCGCGTTAGGGCCGGCTTGCGCGAAGGTCGGTGCGGGGATCGGTGGGAGGCGATATTCTGCGCGCGGACTTATTCGAACCCACTTATAGGACAGGCTAAATGAGCGACGTCCCCCTGCAAGATCAGGCGGCGCCGGAAGGCGTCTGCTACGGCTGTGGCAGCCGCAACCATCAAGGGCTGCAGATCAAAAGCCATTGGGCCGAGGATGGCGAGTCGGTGGTCGCCGAACACCTGCCGGACGCCAAGTATTGCGGCTGGCCGGACCTGGTGTATGGCGGGCTGATCGCCATGCTGGTCGATTGCCATTCGAACTGGA
>CAMPJN010000053.1 GCA_946886875.1 uncultured Pseudomonas sp. | reverse complement strand
GCTCTCCAGCCCGTACAAGATTGGCCGCCCGCGCCAGCTTTATACCGGCTACCCGCAGCGCGACATCAAGAAGTAAGCTTCAGCTGCGCCGTACCAAAAAGGCTGCCCTCGGGCAGCCTTTTTTACATCTGACGAACAGCTAATATCACTTCCGGCCAGGGCTTTGCGCGAGCTCGCGTAACGCCTTCAGGGTCTCGTAGGGCGCATCCACCACGAAACTATTGGCCAGCCAGGAAGGCACGCTGCCACCCGGCTCCGTATGCACCTGATAGACCACTTCGACCTGCCCCTGAGCCTTGGGCGTAAAGCGCCAGAAACCTTCGAGCGCACTTAACCGCACAAAACCCTTCTGCTGGGGAACATAATCGGCGACACCCCGCAGCAGACGGGTGACGCTGCCGTCGGCACCGCGTTCGGTGGTTACCCGCACCACCGAATCACGCGGCGAGACCGGCCAGGGAGCATCGAAACGACTGTAGATCCAGCTGTGCTCAGCATCGTGGCCCACCAGTTGCTGATGGCGGCAGCTGTGAACCCAGGAACAGGAAGCGCCGACGTCATCCTGCAGCTGCAGCAGGGTCGATACATCGGTATTGATCGTGACCACGCCACGGTAGACCTGATACTTGGAGTCGGCCAGTCGTTGCAAATACACTTGGATACCGTCCTGAACCTTGACCAGACGCCAGGCCTCGGCCTGCGCCGGACTGCCGAGCAGCGACAGCAGTAAAACCAGCAACAACTTGCGTGGGTATATATCCATTACGCCCTCCGAATTGCGGTGATTAAAGGGGTTAACCAGCCAATGCAGTGCTCCGTTCAAGCCAATCGAGCAGGCGAATCGCCTCTTCTTGGCTGTTGCCACAGACTTCCGGATCTGCGCGAAACGCCGAGCATACCGCCGGCCGCTCCGGCTTGCCGAACAAACCACAATAGTTATCCGCGGATAGCTGCACACAACGCTCGCCCGCGGCCTTGCCCAAAGGCATGCCAGGAATAGGCGAACTGATCGAAGGCGCTATGCAACAAGCGCCACAGCCGGCACGACAGTCCATGCGTTGAACACCTCAGATATCGACAATCAAAAACAGCAGATCGCCTATCGGCGACCGCACCGCGGCGGCGATATTACCCGCCCCCGAGATGGATTGGCAGCCTGCCGAGCACCACGACCAGACGCTCCCGACTACCGGCGCCAGGCACCCCGCCGAAGACCGTCACCGGGCATTTGCAGGCAGCCGCCAATTTGGGGTTTACCTCGGCCGAACCGGGCTTGCATACTGCCGCACATGCAACGGAGGGCCTATGGGACATTGGTTAGTCATCGATTTAGAAGCCACCACGGATGAAGGTGGCTGGCCGTTGGAAGAAATGGAAATCATCGAGATCGGCGCCAGCCTGGTGCGCTTCGACGGCCACGAAGTGGATCATTTTCAGCGTTTCGTAAAACCGCTGCGCCGGCCTTGCCTGACTAATTTCTGCCGCGAACTCACCCATATCAACCAAACCAACGTGGATGGCGCAGTACCGCTGGTCCAGGTATGGGCGCAATTCGAACGCTGGCTGCTGACCCACCAACCGCGCTTGGTCGGCTGGGCCAGCTGGGGCGAATACGACCGCCGGCAGCTGGAGCAGGATTGGCAGCTACATCATCTGAGCAGTTGCTTGAGCCAGGTGCCGCACCTCAACCTCAAACGGCGTTTCGCCGAGGCCCGCCAGCTGCCACGCTCGGTCGGGCTCAACGCAGCCCTGCAACTGGCTGGTTTGCAGTTCAGCGGCCAGCAGCATCGCGCCCTTATCGATGCTCGCAACACTGCCCGACTGCTGCCTCTGGTACTACCGACGTAAAGCGGATGACGCCTCGAAACGCCTTGGGCATACTGGCGCCCCTTTTTATCGCCTGCCAACGATGGCGGCTGCCCTGCGGGCCGTCGCTATGCGACGTTAAAAATGGCTCCCGGCAATTTTTTCAGCCCCTTGCGAGGAATTACAGATGTTCAAGGTCAATCAATACTTCGACGGCAATGTTGCCTCCATCGCCTTCGGCATGGCTGCAGGCCCCGCCACCGTTGGCGTGATGGCGCCCGGCGAGTACGAGTTCGGTACCAGCCAATTGGAAGTGATGCACGTGATCGCAGGCGCCCTGACCGTCAAGCTGCCGGGCAGCGACAGCTGGGAAACCTTTGCCAGCGGCAGCCAATTCACCGTGCCGGCCAACAGCAAGTTCCAGCTCAAGGTCGCCGCGGATACCGCCTATCTCTGCGAATACCGCTAAGCTATCGCGGTAACCAAACCGGCCAGCTCATGCCGAGCTGGCCGGTTTTTTTATCATTTCTGATTGCTTGGAACAGCCGAATGCCGCGCTCATCGCAATTTTCCCTGGTGATTGTGCCGATCCTGCTACTGCTGGTCGCGATGATCTCGATCCAGAGCGGCGCCTCCCTGGCCAAAGGCCTGTTCCCGCTGATCGGTGCGACCGGCACCACCGCTCTGCGCCTGAGTCTGGCGGCACTGATTCTGTGCATTCTGATGCGCCCCTGGCGGGCACGTTTGACTCTTCGCTCCTGCCGCTCGCTGCTGGCCTACGGCATCGCCCTGGGCAGCATGAACCTGTTGTTCTATCTGTCGCTGCAGACCATTCCCCTGGGGATCGCCGTAGCGCTCGAATTCACTGGTCCGCTCGGCCTGGCCCTGTTGTCCTCGAGGCGCTTGCTGGATTTCATCTGGATCGCCTTGGCGGTTTTCGGCCTCTGGCTATTGCTGCCCAGCGCGCAAGCCGATGTGCAGCTCGACCCCATGGGTATGGCCTTGGCGTTGGGTGCCGGCCTGTGCTGGGCGCTGTATATCGTCTTCGGCCAGAAAGCCGGGGCCGAACACGGCCGGCAGACCGTAGCGCTGGGCACTCTGGTCGCGGCTTTATGGGTCTTCCCCATGGGGCTGTGGCACGCCGGTGGCAGCATGTTTTCGCTAGATCTGCTGCCGATCGCCCTGGGCGTTGCGGTGCTCTCCTCGGCGTTGCCCTATAGCCTGGAAATGGTCGCCCTGACCCGTCTGCCCGCTCGCACGTTCAGCATCCTGATGAGCATGGAGCCGGCCATCGCCGCCCTCTCCGGCCTGCTGTTCCTCAGCGAGCGCCTGACCTTGAGCCAATGGTTGGCGATCAGCGCGATCATCCTGGCCTCGGCCGGGGCGGCGGCGACTATCAAGCCGAAAGGGAAAACCATTAACACCTGAGGTCGCCAGATGCTGAATACGCGACGACTCCAGTTCACAGACAGCAAGGCTGTCTATTACCTCAACGGGCCAGAGTTATATAAAGCGCTCCAGGCACACTGATAATTATTTCTGATCACATTATAAAAATAGAAACGATTGCAGGCGTTATCGTAGTTATAGGCACCCACGTTTACGCGAAAGGGGCCAAAATTAACACCCTGCAACGAAACATAGCGGCCGTTATATAGCAAAGAGAAATGCAAGTGCGGCCCGGTTGAACTCCCGCCCTGGCACAACGCGGTATTTCGATTGCTCGCATAGACACCTAACTTGGTGTCATTCATTACAGTTTCGCCGTGATTCACCCGGACCCCGTCCATATGGTAATAGTTGGTCGCCCAACCATTTGCATTGGTCACTCTCAGCTGACAACGGGAAAATACCGTGACCTGTCCCGGGTGAGCGGCCACCACGCTATAGGTTTGCCCGCCCCAGGCTGGCCAATCATAGGACACATCGATAGACGAGTACGGCGAGCCCGACCCCGTGTGGGAATGCGCACCGTTAGACTTCCACGAATAGCCTTGATACCAGGGCAGCTGCAGCATGCTCGACGGCGGTACGGCTGCAGTGGTAATGCCTGCTTGTTCACTGGATTCGAACTTGTACATCTGTTCGTTGCTGGCATTGAACAGCTGCGCGAACTCTTGAGTGAATTGCTGCAGCGATGCGGCTTGATTGAGTGCCGCGGGATCTTCGCTGGGCCGCTGGAGCACGCCAAGAATGGCCGCAGTAGCGCCATTGAGCGCTCCCGGATCAGTGCTCAGTGCCTTATCAGCGAGACGGGCGCGGTCGCGCTGATAAGACTCGAACCCGTAGAAGCGTTGCGACAACTGCGCCAAGACATCGCGCAACTGCTTCTCGAAACCACGTTTGTTGGACAGCCCGGCAAAAGGTGCCCGCAGCTTCGCCTCACTGGGCGCGGAAATCAGTTCTGACTGCAGCTCCATCAGCGCCAGCAGAACTTGGGGATTGATGCTGTAGTAACCGCTCCAGTGGGCGATAAGCTCTTTTTTATCGCGCAGAAAAAGGCGCACTAACGGCTAAATAGCCATCCAGATCGAAGGCTTCGGCATCCCGCCCATACAAAAACAGCGCATTGCTGAATGGCAAACGGATACTCGATGGTGCCAGCCGCTGCAGTTCTTGCGTGGTAAAACTGAACTCAGACTCTTTGATCTCTGTCGCATTGACCGAAAAACTCACCGTACCAGCCAGAACAAAAGAAATCACTGTTAAATTCGGTACTCTGCCGACATATCCGCTCATAGCTCTATCCTTTTAATATTCTCCCTCACTAAAGCATATAACTGCATCCTCCCATCCAGCGCCCAGGGCATACAACAGCAAAAAGCACATATATATACGGAAAGAAATATCCTGCTTGGCTGTCAGATATTGACAACTTTCCCCAGCGTAGCCAGGGCAAGCTAATTATCAAGGTGGCGCAATAGAACAAAAACGCCTTTACCACAGGCCCGACCGCGCATTTGACGTTCACGAAGCAGCGGCTTAGCTATACGGATAGCCCATGGTCAATCCCGACGCCTACGGATCGATATTTGGAGAACAGCATGTGGCGAATCCTGATAGTCGAAGACTCCCCGACCAATATGTTGCTGGCGGTCGAAATTCTCACATTCGCCGGGCACACGGCCCTCGAGGCGCCCACCGCGTCTGAGGGCATCGCGATCGCACGCAGCCAACATCCGGACGTGATCCTGATGGATATTCACCTGCCGGACATGGATGGCAGCGCCGCGATGCAGATCCTCAAGGCTGACCCTTCGACCTGCGATATACCGGTCATCGCCCTCACCGCCTCAATTCGTACCGGTGAAGACAAGGCCATGCTCGAAGCGGGTTTCGATGGCTGCCTGGGCAAGCCGATCAGCTACAAGGCGTTTCTAGCCGAAATCGAGACGGTGGCGAGTCGGCATAGCGGCCAATAACCGCCTAGTCGATTCTGGACGACACTCAAAGCCCCATGCCAACCAACATGGGGTGAAGAAACGTACCCGGTAGCCGGATAAGCCTTGGCGCAAACAGGGATCGCCTTGCCGGATTGCACCGCGTGGCCGCGGCTTATCCCGGCTAGGGTTTCGCAAGCTGCGCTTTGATCAACTGCAATAACGCCTTGTAGCTGAACGGCTTGGTAATGAAGTCATCGAAATCGGCGGTTTCGATTTGCGACAGCTCGTTGATCAAGGCATGCGCCGACATGCCGATCAGTTTGATCGACTGCGTTTGCGGCGAGCCTTTGAGCTGCCGTGCCGCCGTCACGCCATCCATTCCGGGCAGGTTGATATCCAACAGAATAAGCGCCGGCTGGCAGGCTTCGAGCAAGCGCATACCCTCTTCGGCCGAGCCCACGGTGGTGCAGGCATAGCCACTGCATTCCAGTACATCGTGGATAAGGGTCTGAGTGGCTATATCGTCCTCGATCAACAGGATAGCCACCTTGTGCTCGCTCATCGCTGGGCCTCGGCGTGACCGTTGCCACGAATGCGAGGTAAGTACAGGGTAAAACGACTGCCGACCGCGACTTCGCTCTGCACCTCGACCCGCCCACCGTGCAGGTCCGCCAAGCGGCTAACCAAAGCCAAGCCCAGGCCGGTGCCCTCGACGTGGGTCTTGCGCATCGGCGAGGAGGCCTGTTCGAACGGCTGGAATATCCGCGCCAGATCCTCGGGGGAGATGCCACAGCCCTCATCGACCACACTCAAGGTGACCTCGTCATCGCCAGCCAAACCGGCGCTAAGGGTCACGCGCTTGCCGGACTCGGTGAACTTGAGGGCATTACCGAGCAGGTTGATCAACATCTGCTTGACCCGCAGCGGGTCCCACTCCACCCGGTCCAGACGCTCATCAATGTCACAGGCCAGGGTAATGCCACGGCGTTGCGCCTTTTCCTTCATCAAGCCGAGAACCGCTTCGAGCAACGGTCGCACCTCGCTGTGCTGCAGCTCGAGTTCCAGTTTGCCGGCTTCGATTTTCGACAGGTCGAGCAAGTCGTTGATGATCAACAGCAGGTAGGAGCCGCTGTTGTAGATTTCGCCACAGTACTGTTTCTGCTTGTCATTCAGCGGGCCGAGCATTTCATCCAGCAACACCTCGGAAAACCCGAGAACGGCATTCAACGGCGTGCGCAGTTCATGGGACATGGACGAGAGAAAGTTATCCTTGTACTGATTGGCGACTTCCAGTTTGCGGTTTTGCTCCTCCAGGCGCGCCCGGTTGGTTTTCACCTCATCGTCCAGGCGTTTGTGCTCCAAATGATGCTGCAAGCGCGCGACCAGCACCGGGAAGTCGACGGGTTTCTCGATGTAATCGTTGGCCCCGGCGGCAAAGGCGGAGACCACATCCTCACCCTCGTTACGCGCCGTTACCATCAGCACCGGCAGGCTGATTGAGTCATGGCTGCGGCGCAGAATGGTCAACACCTCCAGGCCGTCCATCTCCGGCATCATCATGTCGAGCAGCATGATATCCGGCGTTTGTTCGGCGACCATTTGCAGCGCCTGTTTGCCGCTCAACGCCTGGCTACAGCGATAGCCCTGCCGGCTCAGACGCTTGGCCAGCAACTGGCAGTTGGTCGGATTGTCGTCGACGATCAGGATCGCCGCGTCCTTACTCTGGGTCGTCATAGGCCTCGCCCAGATGATTGCGGATCTTGCTCAGCAACCGTGGAAAATTGATCGGTTTGGTTTCGTAATCGTCACAACCGGCCGCTAGAGCCTTTTGCTGATCTTCAAGCAAGGCATGGGCGGTCAGGGCGATGATCGGGATGCGTCGCTGCGGGCCGCCCTTGATGATTCGCGTGGCCTGGTAACCGTCCATTTCCGGCAGGCTCAGGTCCATCAGTATCAGGTTCGGCCGCAGGCTTTCCAGGAGGTCCAACGCGTGTACGCCGTTGACCGCCCAGGCGGTTTTGAAGCCCTGGCGTTTGAGCCGGCGCAACAGCATATCGGCGTTCATTTCGTTGTCTTCGACTACCAGTAGCAGTGCCACGGCTCAACCCCCCGAGCGTTTGCGGGCATCCCGCTGGTTATCCAGGATGGTTTCGATATTGTCGACCAGCTCCTGCCTGCTGTAATCGCCTTTCTTGATGATCAACTGGGTGTGCTGCAACAGCAGGCTGCGCTCTTTATTCGAGAGGTCATGGGCGGAGATGACGATGATCGGAATCTTGGCGAATTCCGGGTGCCTGCGCACTTCATCGATGAACTCGAAGCCATTCATCACCGGCATGATCAGGTCGAGCAGGATGATCATGGTGCCCTGCTCGCGCTGCAATGCATCGAGGCCTTCGCGGCCGTTCTCGGCCTTGATCAAGCGGTAGTCCATATCGGCCAGATAGGCGTCCAGCAGATTGCGCGTGTGCAGATCGTCATCGATCAACAGCACCTTGTTGCTGGAGGATCTGCGGTAGTTCTTCAAGGTATCCAGCAGCTTGCTCTTGCTGATCGGCTTGACCAGATAGTCGTCGGCGCCCAGGGCATAACCCTTCTCCTTGTCGGCGACTATCGTATAAAGCACCACGGGCATGGACATGGTTTTGGGTTCCGATTTGAGCTTCTGCAGCACCTGCCACCCGTCCATTTCCGGCATCAGAATATCCAGGACCACGACATCGAAATCCTCTGCCAACGCGCGTTTCAGGCCCTCCTCGCCGGACATCGCCGAATGGACCCGATAGCCGTGGCGGGACAGTTGATGACGCAGGATGTTATGCACCGCCTCGTCGTCGTCGATCAGCAACAGCCGCGTTTGCTCCAAGGTGCCGCCAAGCTCCGTCCAGGCGGCATGTTTGCCATTCTGACCTTCACTCTCGATCAATAACTCCGCGGTGCTCTCCAACTGCACGGGAAACTTCACGGTAAAGGTCGAACCTTCGCCGACCTTGCTCTGCACCGCTATGTCGCCACCGAGCATCTTCGCGTAGGAGCGGCTGATCGCCAGCCCCAGGCCGGTTCCGCCGTACTTGCGGGTGGTCGAGGCGTCCGCCTGACTGAAAGGTTTGAACAATCCCTCGAGACTTTCCGGGCTAATGCCAATGCCGTTGTCACACACACTGAACTCGATCTGTTCGCCCGCCGCCTCCTGTACGCGCATGCAGGTCAGCTCGACGTGGCCCTGATAGGTGAACTTCACCGCGTTGCTGAGCAGATTGAACAGGATCTGGCGGATCTTGGTCACGTCGCCTTGGATGATGCCGATATCGCCTTCGACATTGATGCGCAACTGATTACCCCGCGACTCGGCCAGCGGCATGATGGTGCCGACCACATCCTGAATCAGGTCGTCGGCATTGAAGGCCTCGATATTCAAGTCCATCTTGCCGGCTTCGATCTTGGACAGATCGAGGATGTCGTTGATCAGGCTCAGCAGATGCTTGCCCGCCGAGCGGATCTTGTCGACATCGCCGGCCACTTCCACCCGATCCAGTTCCACATCGCTCATTTCATCCTGGAGCATTTCGCTGTAACCGATGATCGCGTTCAACGGCGTGCGCAACTCGTGGCTCATATTGGCAAGGAACTGGCTCTTGGCCTTGTTCGCGGCCTCGGCGCGATTGCGCATGGCGATAAGATCGCGTTCGACCTCCTTGCGCTCGCGGATCTCGGTTTCCAGTATTTCGTTCCACGAGCGGATCGACTCCTGCTTGGATAACTCCGCCAACATGGTATTGAGGCTGTCGACCAGGGTGCCGACCTCGTCGTCATTGTGTTTGACCGCTCGCGCATTGAAATCCTTGGCCTTGGAGACCTGGGTCGCCCAACTGGACAAGGCGCTGAGCGGCCGGGTGATATGGCGGTTAAGCCAGTAGGAAACCAACGCCGTCAGCATCAGCAGGCCGCCGAACAAGCCGAGAAATACCCGGTAGAGGTTGCCTTTGACCTCCGTCCACTCCTCCAGGTCGGTCTGCAGGAACAAGCGCCCCTTGACCTCGTTGGCCACCACTATGGGCACCGCAGCGTAGTAGTGATCGCTCTCCAGCCACACCCGCTCGTGCGCGTGCTCGCCCAGGTTCGCCAGGGCTTGGCTAGCGACGTTATCGGGGTAAGCGGCAAAAATCGCCCCATCCTTCTGGATCAGGGCCATCTGGATATGGCCATTGCCTTTTGCCGCCGCAAGGACATTTTTCGCCGCCTCGGCATCGTCGAAGGTCACCGCGGCGCGGCTGTTGTCGGCCAGCACCGTGGCCAGCACCTGCAGATCGCGCTGGGTTTTTTGATGGAAATAGCTGTTGGCGAACCAGGTCAGTGACACCGCGCAGATCAGCAGCACCAGCAACGCATAGCCGACGATGCTGAGCTGCAATTTCTGTCGCAGCGAAGTTCTGCGCCACCAGGGCCGCCGATCATGGACAGGCTCGGACATTTACTTGACCCCCAACTGAATGAGTTGCGCATCTATCTTGAAGTCGGTCTTGCTCAACAACCTTTCATTGATACGGAAGCGGATGGTGTCGTTCTGCTCGAACAGCTCGATCAGCCCACCATGGCGGATAAAGGGCGAAAATTCGCCGATGGTCAGCACCTGAGCCTCGTCGATTTTCGCCAGAATCGCGTCCGTGCCCTGGCGTTCCGAATCGATCAGATAGAGCACATTGCAGCGCCCGAGATCGGAAGCCGCGCTGTAGTGGCCAAGACGCACGATCTTGACCTTGCCTTGCGGCGTCGAGGAGCCATCGATGGCGTCCAGCGCCGAACCGAAGCGGTCCTCGCCGAGCACGCAGACATTCAGGCCACCATCGTTCTGCAACGCCGCCTCGGGGAAACGCACGAATTGCAGGAAGTTATAAATGTAGGAGGCCTTGATCTGATAGGCGATATCCGCAGCCTGGGCCAGCAGTGACGTGGCGCAGCTCAAGCCAACGCCCAGCAGCACGCAACGCAAGCCGCTCGAATAACCCGCAAACCATGAACCCATGGGCTAGAACTCCTGGGTCAGGTAAAGAGCCAGATCCGGCTCCACCGCATTGGCCGCATCGGCGCCCCACTCGAAATGCTCGGAATGGCCGAGATGGCGCGCCACCAGCTGCAGCTGGGTTTTCGGCGCCGGGCGCCAGGCCAGGCTGAGGTCGCCCGCCCAATAGCTGGAAACCCCCTGCCCTGGCAGCGCATCGACATAGCGCAGGTAGGTGTTCAGCTGCCAGAGCGGGTTGATATCCCAGAGTGAAATCAACTGCAGCGTATCCCGCGGCATATTGCCCTCGATTTCCGCGGGGTCGGTCGTACCAGCACTGCCACGCGACAGCGACAGATCCATTTCGGCATGGCTGTAATTCAGGCGTAGCAGCCAATTGCTCCGGGCTTGGTAACTCAAGGAGGTCTCGATGCCCTTGACCGTGCCATTCATTTCATTGCCCAGGGTCGGCGGCTCGAGCGTCAGCAGATCATCGTACTCGGACCAGTAGGCGGCGATGTCCAGCTGCCAGCGCTCCTGCCACTGCTGCCGCCAACCCAGCTCATAGACGCTGGCGTATTCCGGTTTGAGGTTCTGCCCGGCCACCAGGACCGGAGGCGCGAAAATATCGTGCTCCAACCGGGTCGGGGTGCGCACCGCCTTCGACCAGGCGGCCCAGATCAGCGCATTGTCGAAAGCATAGGAGGTGCGCACGCTGGGCTGCCATTCCTCGTTGGAATAGTCGTTGCGCTCGTACTTGGTGCCGAGAATCAGGTGCAGGCGATCGTCGAGAAAAGCCATGTCGTCCTGGATAAAAGCACTCATCAGCTCGTCGCTACGCTGCACGGGCTGCAACAACCCCGCCGGACGGGTTTCGATCTCATCGTCGATCTGCCGGTAGCCGATCCCGGCAACCAGCTCGTGATTGCGCCAGCGCTGCAGCACTTGGTAATCGAAGTTCCACAGCTGGCGTTTGTCGATCAGGCCGCGGGTTTCCAAGGTGGTGTCGTCGTAATAGAGCTGCAGCTCATGGGTGCGCTCGGTGGTCGGCGAGTACGACCAGTCCAGCTTGAAATTGCCGCCATCGTGCGCCTGGCCGAGCTCGCCCAGGCCGTGATTCTTAGGTCCGAGGTCGCCCTGGTAGAGATCGCCCTGCAGGGTCAGGTGGCCCTGCTCCGGCGAATCGCGGTCGAGGCGGAAACCCGACTGACGCATACGCGCGCCATCGTCGCGAAAGGCGCGGGAGGTCGGCCCGCTGCCGCTGTCGTCGCGTTCGGTGAATTTGCCATAGACCCTTGCCGTGGTCTGCTCGTCGATTCGCCAACCATAACGCGCCTGGGCCAGACCGCGTTCCTCCAGGCCCGCGCCCAGTTTGACCTGGCCGCCCAAGGTGTCGCGGCTGTCCTTGGTGATGATATTGATCACCCCGTTCACCGCGTTAGCGCCCCAAGTGGTGCCGCCGGGGCCGCGAATCACCTCGATGCGCTCGACATCTTCCAGCACCACGTCCTTCTCTTCCCAGAGCACTCCGGAAAACAGCGGGCTGTAGATGCTACGACCGTCGATCATGACCAGCAGCTTGTTGGCCGTGCGCGAATTGAACCCGCGAATGCTGATCGCCCACTTGTTGGCCTCCATGCGCGCCACCTCCACCCCGGGCACATAACGCAGCGCCTCGGCGATATGGGTCACGCCCATGCGCTTGATTTCGTCCTGGGTGATCACATAAACCGCGGCGGGCGCGCGGTTCAGCGACTCCGACTTGCGCGACAGCGAGGTGATTTTCAGGCTCATCAACTCGGTGAGGCTGGTGCCCTTGATATCGAGTGCCAGCTGCAGTGGCTCGGCGGCAACCGCGCAGCTCAAGCTGGTGCAGAACATCCCTATCAGCAACGGTTTCATGGTTAATTTCCCTAAGCGCCACGCTCTTATTGCAAGAGCCAACGATCACCTGAGCGTCTGTCGAGTCCAGCGCTGACCTGCCGATTCGAGGCCACGCGGCACGCGGGGCTGAGGGCTGTGCCGGAAGAGCAACCAGCGCAAGCACCGCTATCGTTTGAAGAAAAGACCATGGGGGCCGATTTGCCAAGACCCGAAAGGATTCGAGCGACAGACAGATCGGTTATCCAGCAAAATTGCCGGCGGACGGCGCGGATTAAAGCGGTTTGAACACCATCAGCGCATAGATCGCCAACATGGCGAAGAAGGCCGGGATACCGAGCCAGAACCAGATGCGTGCATAGCGCCAGTAGCTCGCCGGCAGCGCCTGATCGGTAGCCGAAGCGGTCGCCGCCAGGGCACGCATGCGGTACTGCAACCAGACCACCGGTAACCAGCAAACCCCGGCCAAGGCATATAGCAGCAAGGTCCAGGCGATCCAGGTGCTGCTCAGCGAATAGCCGGCAAGATGCAACATCCACAAACCGCTCAGCGGTTGTAGGATGATCGCCGGCGTGGTGAACAGCCAATCGGCCAGCACCACCAAACGACTCGTATAGGCAATGGCCCGCACATCGCCGCTGCGGTCGATCATCCATTTGTAGAAGGCGGTGCCGAAGCCCACGCCCACCAGCACGGTGGCGCTAAGGATATGCAACCACTTAAGGCTTAGATAGAGCATGGGCGTAGGCCTGCTTCGATCTGCAGTCCCTCAAGTTCGGCCAAATACTCGTCGAGGCTAAGCAGTCCCATACAAGGCATGGCGCCGCGCTGTTCGAGGTTGCCGGCGGCCAATTTGCGCGCCAGCGCCACCGCCGCCATGCAGGGAATATTCGGCCCATGGTTGTCCCTGGCGATCAGCTCCCAGCACAGGTTCAAGGGCTGGCCATCGGCGCCCTGCCCCTGCAGCTTGACGAACATGCCGCTCAGCCGATCACCGAAGGGCTCCACCAGCACCGCGCCACGATGCAGCAAACCGGCCAAGGGCACGCCGCTACGCAGCAGACCGCCGCGCACCAACCAGGACAGCAACCAGGTGCCGAACTGGGTTATGCGCAAGCCCACGCCTGCGGAGAAGCGCACATCGCGCACACCTGGGTAGCGCGCAGGGAACAGCTCGAGATCGGGAATATCGCAGTTGCCCAGCCAGCGCCGGCCCAGCGGTGCGGGAAAGTCGTGGGCCGCCAGATCCTGCCAGCCGTAAACCTCGCGCCACTGGCCATCGCGCCATTGGCGAAACGGCTTGCCGCAATAATTCAGCACCGCCGCCAGGGTCGACACGCCAGGGGTTTTCTCCGAGGAGCTGATGCCATGCCAGATGCTATCCAGGCGGCTGAAGCGTGGCAGCAACTGATCGATCACCGCGGCGCTCAAAGCCGGCACCGAACTGACGCCGCTGCTGACCAACACATCGGCCCGGCGTGCAGCCTGATCGAGTTCGCCAATGCCGCAGGCGAACTCACGGGCATCGGCCAGGTCGAGGTAATGTGCGCCGGCAGTTATTGCCGCCTGCGCCACGCGATAGTCCTGGCCCTGAAAGGGGCCGGCGGTGGAAATCAGCAGATCGGTGCCGAGTTCGGTCAGCCGCGCGGCAAGATCCGCCTGGTTGCCATCCAGACGCACGGCTTGGCAACCAACCTCGGCCGCCAAGCGCTCGGCCTTGGCCAGATCGCGCCCAGCGATCCAGACCCGCATGCCGGCGATGCCGTACAAGCGATTGACTATGACCGTGCCGAAATTGCCATAGCCACCCAGCACCACGACCTTGAAGTCCTTATCTGACACTGCGCTACTTCCTTATTCAGACGGTTTCCACGCTATCGGTATTGAACTGCAGCTCAGCCAGGCGCGCATAGAGCGGGCTGCTGGCGACCAGCTCGGCGTGTTTGCCAATAGCCACCAGCTTGCCCTGCTCGATCACCGCGATGCGGTCGGCGCTTTTCACCGTGGCCAGGCGGTGGGCGATCACCAGGGTGGTACGCCCCGCCATCAGCCGTGGCAGCGCCTGTTGGATCAGGTGTTCGCTCTCGGCGTCGAGGGCGCTGGTGGCTTCATCGAGCAGCAGAATGGGCGCGTCCACCAGCAGCGCGCGGGCGATGGCCAAACGCTGACGCTGGCCGCCGGACAAGCCGAGGCCGGCATCACCCAGGTGGGTCTGGTAGCCCTCGGGCAGTTTCAGGATAAATTCGTGGGCGTGGGCGGCTTTGGCCGCGGCTTCGACTTCGGCATGGCTGGCGTTGGTTCGGCCGTAGCGGATGTTGTCCTCCACAGTGCCGAAGAACAGCGCCGGGTTCTGCGACACCAGGGCGAAGCAGCTGCGCAAGGCGAGCGGATCGAGGCGCTCGATGGATTGGCCGTCGATCAGGATTCGCCCCTGCTGCGGGTCGAAGAAGCGCAACAGCAGATCGAACAATGTCGACTTGCCCGCCCCGGACGGCCCGACCAAGGCCAGGGTTTCGCCGGGCGCGACCTGCAGATCAATGCCATCCACGGCAAAACTGCCGGGCCGCGACGGGTAGGCGAATCGCAGCCCTT
>CAMPJN010000052.1 GCA_946886875.1 uncultured Pseudomonas sp. | reverse complement strand
TGTGCTCAGCCTGCATATTCCGCCGCTGCGCGAATGCCTGGACGGCCTGGCGCCGTTGGTCGAGCACTTCGTCGATCAGGCCAGCCGACAGATCGGCTGCCCGCTGCCCAAGCTGGCGCCGAACGTGCTGGACAAGCTCGCCCACTACCATTGGCCGGGCAATGTGCGGCAGTTGGAGAACGTGTTGTTCCAGGCGGTATCGCTGTGCGAAGGCGGGATGATCAAGCTCGAACATATCCGCCTGCCGGATTACGGCGCGCCGCACCCGCTGGGCGAATTTTCCGTGGAAGGCGGCCTGGACGAGATACTCGCGCGCTTCGAAAAAGCCGTGCTCGAGCGCCTGTACCACAACCATCCGAGCAGCCGCCAACTGGGCAAACGCCTCGGCGTTTCGCACACCACCATCGCCAACAAGTTGCGCCAGCATGGCTTGGGCAAGGAATAGCGGCAGGCTCAATTGTCTCGCTTGCGGTGGCGCGCCTTGCTCTGGGTGGGAGCAAGGCGCCGCGCTGTCGCTCAGGCAAGCTGGCTCCTACAAGGTTTCGTGAAGGTTATGCCCACGCCAAGCCGCCAGCACCCGCTCGCGCAGCGCCTGGCGATCCTGCAATTGATTGATCGCCTGATCGGCCAGCGTGACCCAGTAGCTATCCACTTCGGCCTGCTTGACCGAGACCCGCTTGGCCAGTTCCGCCCAGGCTGGCGGCAGGTGATGGCGTCGCGCGGCAAAACCGCCGGGCTGGTCGCGGGCCAGATAACGCACGCGGGTAATGCCTGCGAGCAGGATGCGGCCGTAACACATCAGGCAGGGCTCCAGGCTGACATACAGGGTCAGGCGGCTGCGGTCCTGTTGCGGGTGCTCGGCTTCCAGTTGGTCGAGCAGTCGCATCTCGGCGTGCCCGGCACTTTGGTATTGGCTGGTAAACACCTGATTCTGGGCGCTGCAGAGCAATTCCTGGGTATCGTTGATCAGTACCGCACCGACTGCATAGCAACCCTGTTCCAGAGCCAGCAGGGCCTGCTCGCAGCACAGTCGAGCCCAGATATCCTCGGGCTGCAGGCTGGCTGGAGCTTGCTGCAGCAGGGCGGCGTGCTGGCTTTTCATCGGTTGCTCCGTGAGCCCAGGAGCGGGCAGGCTGAGGTCTTGTCAGCCTAGTCGTATCTGGGCGTCTGCTTGGCGAATGCTAGCCGAAGTGGGGTGGGCGATGGCCCTACGACCTTGGTGCAATAGCCGCTGCTTTAGCGTCGGCACAGACTGCAAGAGTTCCAACCCTGCTTGGTTTGAACGTAAGCATTCTCCATTTCCCTGGAATGTTTTGGGTGGCGGCCATTTGGTCGCCATTTTTTTGCGCGTGAAAAGCGATTGGGCACTATCGTCGTAGAGCGGTAATACGATGGTCGAATGGCCTTGGTAGGGCGTTCTGGCTACAAAATGAGGCATAAAACCACAACTACCCACCGAGGTATTTTTGATGAACGCTGCGTCCTTGTATCCCGTGCGCCCCGAGGTGGCGGCTCAGTCGTTGACTGACGAAGCCACCTATAAAGCCATGTACCAGCAGTCGGTGATCAACCCCGACGGTTTCTGGCGCGAGCAGGCTCAGCGTCTCGACTGGATCAAACCGTTCAGCAAGGTCAAGCAGACCTCTTTCGACGATCACCATGTCGACATCAAGTGGTTCGCCGACGGCACCCTCAACGTCTCCTACAACTGCCTGGATCGGCACTTGGAAGAGCGCGGCGATCAGGTCGCGATCATCTGGGAAGGCGACGATCCTTCCGAACACCGCAATATCACCTACCGCGAGCTGCACGAGCAGGTGTGCAAGTTCGCCAACGCCCTGCGCGGCCAGGACGTGCACCGCGGCGACGTGGTGACCATCTATATGCCGATGATTCCGGAAGCGGTGGTGGCGATGCTCGCCTGTGCCCGTATTGGGGCCATCCATTCGGTGGTGTTCGGTGGCTTCTCCCCGGAAGCCTTGGCCGGTCGCATCATCGACTGCCGGTCCAAGGTGGTGATCACCGCCGACGAAGGTCTGCGTGGTGGCAAGCGTACGCCGCTCAAGGCCAACGTCGACGACGCCCTGGCCAACCCGGAAACCGCCAGCGTGCAGAAAATCATCGTGTGCAAGCGCACCGGTGGCGATATCAAGTGGCACCCGCACCGCGATATCTGGTTCGAAGACCTGATGGCGGTTGCCGGCAGCGTTTGTGCACCTAAGGAAATGGGCGCCGAGGAAGCGCTGTTCATCCTCTACACCTCCGGCAGTACCGGCAAGCCCAAGGGCGTGCAGCACACCACGGCGGGCTACCTGCTGTATGCGGCGCTGACCCATGAACGGGTGTTCGACTACAAGCCGGGCGATATCTACTGGTGTACCGCCGACGTCGGCTGGGTCACCGGCCACAGCTATATCGTCTACGGCCCGCTGGCCAATGGCGCGACCACCTTGCTGTTCGAAGGCATCCCGAATTATCCGGACATCACCCGGGTGGCGAAGATCGTCGACAAGCACAAGGTCAATATCCTCTACACCGCGCCCACCGCGATTCGCGCGATGATGGCCCAGGGCGACGCGGCCATGCAGGGCGCCGATGGTTCGAGCCTGCGCCTGCTTGGTTCGGTCGGCGAGCCGATCAACCCGGAAGCCTGGAATTGGTACTACAAGGCTGTCGGCCAGGAACGCTGCCCGATCGTCGATACCTGGTGGCAGACCGAAACCGGCGGCATCATGATCAGCCCGCTGCCAGGCGCCACCGCGCTCAAGCCGGGCTCTGCGACCCGTCCGTTCTTCGGCGTGCAACCGGCGCTGGTGGACAATATGGGTAACCTGATCGAGGGCGCCGCCGAAGGCAATCTGGTGATCATCGATTCCTGGCCGGGCCAGGCTCGTACCTTGTACGGCGATCATGATCGTTTCGTCGACACCTACTTCAAGACCTTCAAGGGCATGTACTTCACTGGCGACGGTGCCCGTCGTGACGAGGACGGTTACTACTGGATCACCGGCCGGGTCGATGACGTGCTGAACGTCTCCGGGCACCGTATGGGCACCGCCGAGATCGAAAGCGCGATGGTCGCTCACCCGAAGGTGGCGGAAGCCGCGGTGGTTGGTGTGCCGCATGACCTCAAGGGGCAGGGCATCTATGTCTACGTGACCCTGAACGGCGGCCAGGAACCTTCCGAACAGCTGCGTCAGGAACTGAAGAGCTGGGTGCGCAAGGAAATCGGTCCGATCGCCACGCCGGATGTAATCCAGTGGGCGCCCGGTCTGCCGAAGACCCGCTCGGGCAAGATCATGCGCCGTATCCTGCGCAAGATCGCCACTGCCGAATACGATGCGCTCGGCGATATCTCCACCCTGGCCGATCCTGGTGTGGTGCAGCACCTTATAGATACTCATCGCAGTATGCAGGCCGCCTGACCGGCGACTGTTCCCGACGCCCCGCTTCGGCCACAAGCCGGAGCGGGGCGTTGCCGTTTTTTATTGGCTAATTTCCCGCTACCGCTGCGGCGTGCATGGTGGTAACCCGTCGAGTAACGCCGTGCACCCTTGTGGGGTGTGCGGGAACGTTTAGGGTGCGTTTTACTCGGGAGGTTGGCTTCGCGCTGTTTTGCCCTTGCATGGAAGGCCCGTGAATAAAGGCTTTCTGGTAAGTGGCGCAATAATTGCTGTTATAACCGGTTATCCCTTCTTTCTTGGTCTGCATTTTTCGCGGGCCCTGTCAAGCTGCGCGCGCCTGTCTTCCTGGTCTTCTGTAATTAGTTGTCGCATTGAAGAAATATCGACTTTCGAGCTGTCGCTAGAATGCCGGTCACCCAGCCGAGGCCGTTTGCCGCCTGCAAGCCATGCAGCAAAGGCGGCGAGTCTCTCTACACTGCATAGATGACTGGGCAGATATCCACCGGGTTCTGCAACCGGCTGCCATTCCCATTCGAAGGAGTCACAAGATGAAGAAGATTGCACTTCTAGTAGGCGCATTGGCGCTGTCCATGTTGTCGTCGCTGGCCATGGCCGCAGAGACCAAGCCGTTGCGCGTCGGTATCGAGGCCGCTTACCCACCATTCGCCTTCAAAACCCCCGACGGCAAGATCAGCGGCTTCGACTACGACATCGGCGTTGCTCTGTGCGAAGAGATGAAAGTCGAGTGTCAGTGGATCGAGCAGGAATTCGACGGCCTGATCCCCGCCCTGAAAGTCCGCAAGTTCGACGCCGTACTGTCTTCCATGAGCATCACCGAAGACCGCCTGAAGTCGGTCGACTTCACCAAGAAGTACTACCACACCCCCGGCAAGCTGGCGATGAAGGCCGGCACCGTGATCAAGGATCCGCTGGTCGACCTCAAGGGCAAGAAAGTCGGTGTGCAGCGCTCGTCGATCTACGATCGTCACGCCAGCGATGAATTCGAGCCTGCAGGTATCGAAGTGGTGCGTTACAGCTCGCAGAACGAAGCCTTCCTCGATCTGGCCTCCGGCCGTATCGATGCAACCCTGGCTGACGTGGTCAACATCGACGAAGGCTTCCTCAAGACCGACGCCGGCAAGGATTTCGCCCTGGTAGGCCCGGACTTCACTCAGGAGAAGTACTACGGCCATGGCGCCGGCATCGCGGTGCGCAAGGGTGACAAGGAGCTGGCCGACAAGATCAGCAACGCCATCGACGCCATCCGTGCCAACGGTAAGTACCAGGAACTGCAGGACAAGTATTTCGACTTCAACGTCTACGGCGACTGATCCTAGGGCGAGCATCGCCTTTCACCGAAAGTGGCGCAGGCGCTTGGCTTCGGCCCGCGAGAATGGAAACGACCCGCGCCACTTTTTCGTTGTACTTCCCGGCGCCGCTGGCGCCCGTATGAGGTAACTAGGGCATGTTGAACGGCTACGGCTCGACCATTCTCGAAGGTGCCTGGCTTACCCTGATTCTGGCGTTGACCTCGATGGCGGTGGCGATTTTCCTCGGCCTTCTTGGCGCGGCATTTCGCCTGTCACCAATCAAGTGGCTGGCGCTTCTGGGTGAAACCTACGCCACTGTCATTCGCGGTATTCCCGATCTGGTGCTGATCCTGCTGATCTTCTACGGCGGCCAGGACCTGGTTAACCGCATGGCGCCGTTGTTCGGTTACACCGATTACATCGATATCAATCCGTTTATCGCGGGTGTCTTCACCATGGGCTTCATCTTCGGCGCATACCTGTCGGAGACCTTTCGCGGCGCCTTTATGGCGATCCCCAAGGGCCAGAGCGAGGCGGGCGCGGCTTATGGCATGAGTGGGCTCAAGGTGTTCTTCCGCATCCTGGTGCCACAGATGATCCGTTTCGCCATTCCCGGTTTCACCAACAACTGGTTGGTGCTGACCAAGGCCACGGCGTTGATCTCGGTGGTAGGGCTGCAGGACATGATGTTCAAGGCGAAAAGCGCGGCCGATGCCACGCGTGAGCCGTTCACCTTCTATCTGGCGGTCGCCGCGCTCTATCTGGTGCTGACCAGTGTGTCGCTGCTGGCGCTGCGTTATCTGGAAAAGCGCTACTCGGTCGGCACCAAAGCCGCCGATCTGTGAGGAGCACGCACGCATGATTTTCGACTACAACATGATCTGGGAAAACCTGCCGCTGTACTTCGGCGGCGTATTGGTCACCCTGAAACTACTCGTGCTGGCCCTGGCCTTCGGTCTGGCCCTGGCGATTCCGCTGGGGTTGATGCGGGTCTCGAAGTCGCCGCTGGTGAACTTCCCGGCCTGGCTCTACACCTATGTGATCCGCGGTACGCCGATGCTGGTGCAACTGTTTCTGATCTACTACGGTCTGGCCCAGTTCGAGGCGGTACGCGACAGTTTCATGTGGCCCTACCTGTCCAGCGCAACCTTCTGTGCGGTGCTCGCGTTCGCCATCAACACCAGCGCCTACAGTGCGGAAATTCTCGCCGGCAGCCTGAAATCCACGCCCCATGGCGAGATCGAAGCGGCCAAGGCCATGGGCATGTCGCGCGTCAAGCTGTACCGCCGCATCCTGCTGCCATCGGCCTTGCGCCGGGCGCTGCCGCAGTACAGTAACGAAGTGATCATGATGCTGCACACCACCAGTCTGGCGTCGATCGTCACCCTGATCGACATCACTGGTGCGGCGCGCACGGTCAGCTCGCGCTTCTATATGCCGTTCGAAGCCTTTATCACCGCGGGTCTGTTCTATCTCTGCCTGACCTTCGTCCTGGTGCGCCTGTTCAAGTCGGCCGAGCGTCGCTGGCTGGCCTACCTCGCCCCACGCAAGGCCTGAGGAGATCGGCATGCAGCGGATCGATCACGTTTTACCCTGGAACACCCCGGGCAGCGCACGCCAGCTGAGCGTGTTCCGCTTCGGCGATGGCCCTTGCAAGGCCTATATCCAGGCTTCGATGCATGCCGATGAATTGCCGGGCATGCGCGTGGCGGTGGAGCTGAAACGACGTTTGCGCGAGCTGGAAGAGCAGGGCCGTTTGACCGGGGTTATCGAGTTGGTGCCGGTGGCCAATCCGATCGGCTTGGGTCAACTGGTGCAAGGCTGTCACCAGGGCCGTTTCGAAATCGGCAGCGGCAAGAATTTCAACCGCGGCTTTGTCGATCTGGCCGCAGCCATAGCCCCGACCCTGCAAGGTCGCCTGGGCAAGGATGGCCCGAGCAATGTGCGCGCGATCCGTACGGCCATGCAGCAGGCGCTGGAGGCTCTGCCGGCGCCGACTTCCGGGCTGCAAGGCTTGCAACGTCTGCTGTTGCAGCATGCCTACGACGCCGATGTGGTACTCGACCTGCATTGCGACTTCGAGGCGGCGGTGCACCTTTACGGCATCCCACAACAATGGTCGCAGCTGAGTTCGCTGGCTGCGCGGCTGGGCGCCGCCACCGTGTTATTGGCCGAGGAATCCGGCGGTTCGTCGTTCGACGAAGCCTGCTCCTCGCCCTGGCTGCGTCTGGCAAAGCGCTTCCCGGACGCGACCATCGATCCGGTCTGCCTGGCCACCACGGTGGAACTGGGCGGCATGGACAATACCGCGCCGGACAAGGCCCGCGCCTATGCCGAGGCGATTCTGGCCTACCTCGCCGAACAAGGGCTGATCGCCGGCGATTGGCCGGATGCACCCCAGGAATGCTGCGAGGGTGTGCCATTCGCCGGTACCGAATTGCTGTATGCGCCCCATAGTGGGGTGGTCAGCTTTCTGCAGCCGGTCGGCGCCTGGGTCGAGGCCGGCACGCCGATATTTGAAATCCATGATCCGCTGGACGACCGCCATAGCGTGGTCCAGGCCAGCACCGCAGGCGTGCTGTTCGCCATCGAACGCATGCGTTTCGCACTGCCCGATCGTTGGCTGGCCAAAGTGGCCGGCCGTACCCCTATTCGCCAGGGTCGCTTGCTGAGCGACTGATCCAAGAGAGTGGAAACCATGTACAAACTTGAAGTTCAGGACTTGCACAAGCGTTACGGCAGCCACGAAGTGCTCAAGGGCGTGTCCCTGGCGGCCAAGGCTGGCGATGTGACCAGCATCATCGGCTCCAGCGGCTCGGGCAAGAGTACCTTCCTGCGCTGTATCAACCTGCTCGAGCAGCCCCATGGCGGCAAGATCCTGCTCAACGGCGAAGAGCTCAAGCTGGTGGCGAACAAGGAGGGCGCGCTCAAGGCCGCCGACCCCAAGCAGTTGCAGCGCATGCGTTCGCGCCTGGCCATGGTGTTCCAGCATTTCAATCTGTGGGCTCATATGAGCGCCCTGGAAAACGTCATGGAAGCGCCGGTGCATGTGCTCGGCATGAGCAAGCAGGAGGCCCGGGACAAAGCCGAGCACTACTTGCACAAGGTCGGCGTCGCCCACCGCAAGGACGCCTACCCGGCGCATATGTCCGGCGGCGAGCAGCAGCGCGTGGCGATTGCCCGCGCCCTGGCCATGGAGCCGGAGGTGATGCTATTCGATGAGCCGACCTCGGCGCTCGACCCGGAGCTGGTCGGCGAAGTGCTCAAGGTCATGCAGGACTTGGCCCAGGAAGGCCGCACCATGGTGGTGGTGACCCATGAAATGGGCTTCGCCCGCGAGGTGTCCAACCAGTTGGTATTCCTGCACAAGGGCGTGGTGGAAGAGCGCGGCGACCCTCGCGAAGTGCTGGTCAATCCGCAATCCGAGCGGTTGCAGCAATTCCTCGCCGGCAGCCTTAAATAAGCGCCCCCCATTACGCCAACAGAGCCTAAACTCACCGCCATGAATGCCCACCGAATCGGCTTCCTGCTTTGGCCCAATACCAAGCCCCTGACCTTGGCGTTAGCCGAGGAAGCCTTGCTCGTCGCCCAGCGTGTCCACCCGGAGGTGGTTTACGAGCTTTCGTTTCTCCAGGCGGAAGCGCCGGGCGAGGGCGCCTGGCGCCTGCCGGGCGAGTCCTGGGTGGGCAAACTCGACGGTTGCCAGAAGCTGTTTCTGATCGCCGACGAACCGCCCGCGGCCATGCCGATGGCGCTTTCCAGCGCGCTCAAACAACTGGTGCGTAGCGGTTGCGTGATAGGCGCGGTGTCCGCCGGCGTCTACCCGCTGGCGCAACTGGGCTTGCTCGATGGCTACCGCGCCTCGGTGCACTGGCGCTGGCAGGACGACTTCAGCGAGCGCTTCCCCAAGGTCATAGCCACCAGCCATCTGTTCGACTGGGATCGTGACCGCATGAGCGCATGCGGCGGCATGGCCGTGCTGGACCTGCTGCTGGCGTTGTTGTCGCGCGATCACGGTGCCGAACTGGCCGGCGCTGTGTCGGAAGAATTGGTGGTCGAGCGCATCCGCGAAGGCGGTGAACGCCAGCGCATCCCGTTGCAGAACCGCTTGGGCTCCAGCCACCCGAAGCTGACTCAAGCGGTGTTGCTGATGGAAGCCAATATCGAAGAGCCGCTGACCACCGACGAGATCGCCCGCCATGTCTGCGTATCGCGCCGCCAGCTGGAGCGCATCTTCAAGCAATACCTCAATCGCGTACCCAGCCAATATTACCTGGAACTGCGCCTGAACAAGGCGCGCCAACTATTGATGCAAACCAGCAAATCGATCATCCAGATTGGCCTGTCCTGCGGTTTTTCCTCCGGTCCGCATTTCTCCAGCGCCTATCGCAACTTCTTCGGCGCCACCCCGCGCGAAGACCGCAACCAGCGGCGCAGCAACAGCCCCTTCGAATTGACCTCGGCGCCGGTCGAGCGCGGCTAAAACATCAAACGTACGTACGGGCCAGCGATGCAGGGCTATGCTTGTGAGACCTGAGGCCGTTGTGGATCTTTCACATCGCATGAAGATTTCGCGCTTTCTGCTGTTTTTCACCTTCGCCTGCATTGCGCTCACCGCCAAGGCCGAGCCGCTTATCGCCATCGACAATGCCAACCCGCCGTTTATGTACCTCCAGGACGGTGAAGCCCAAGGGCTGTATCCCGAGCTGCTGCAGGCGGTGTTCCAGCGCGCCGGGATAGCCGTGGAAATACGCGCGATGCCCTGGAAACGCGCCCTGCGCATGGGCGAAAAAGCCAAAGCCGGCATCGGCGGCATCTACAAGACGGCGCCGCGTCTGGAGATTTACGACTACTCGCAGCCAATCTTCGAAGAGAAGTTGCTCGTCTACGTACGCAAGGGCGCGGCGCTGAAGTTCGAGCAGGTCAGCGATCTGCATGACAAGCGCGTCGGGGTGATTCGCGGTTGGAGCTATACCGAAGCATTCGACGAGGCGCTCAAGAGCGGGCGCATCCTGGCCACCGAGAGCAGTTCCGATGAAGCGAACTTCAGGATGCTCGCCTCCGGCAGGCTGGATGCGGTTATCGCCATCGAAGTGGCCGGGCAGCGCATCATTCAGCAATTGCAGCTAAGCAATATGCAGGCGCTGGAGCCGCCCTTGAGCATCAATCCGACCTATCTGGTATTCGCCAAAAAGGCTCAGCAGCAGGTATTGTTGCAGCGCTTCGATCAGAGCCTGCAGGAAATGCGCGAGGATGGCTCGCTTGACGAATTGGTGCGGCAGGCTATTGGTGGTGAATAATGGTCTCGAGTTAGTTATGTTCATTGACTCGGCTCTCCGAACAGGCTAGAGCCCTACAAGCTATTAGTAGATGCCATTTAGTAAATTGCAGGCTCTGTGGGTTATGAGGAGCTTAAAATCGAGTTAAGAAATCATGAGTCATGCCGAAAAAGTGACCTATACAATTATCGCTGTTTCTATTGCTGTATCCTTGCTCTCGATATTGGGGCTGGTATCTCAGTCATATAGAGAGTTGATAACTAAAAGGCTCGTTTTTCTTGCGTTAATGGTCACGCCTTTGATGCAGCTTTTAGTATTTATATTCTCGATGCAGGTTTCTTACGCTAACAAGGTCGCAGATTCGGCTGATGGTTTTATTTGCTCTGGATTCCATGGGGGTGGGTTAAGTACTGATTGCTCAATATATGAGGTTGTTCTCGAAGGAATCATGGCTGCGGTGGTTTTTAGTTTTATAACATTTGGGTTGGTGCCGCTGGCGATTTTTCTTGTCACGCTTCTTGTTTTAATTTCAGTTAATAAATATTCGAGTCGCTGAGTTTTTTGTTTTCCGAGATGGAGTTGAGGTGGCTAACTGGTTGAGCCATTCGTAAGTGCCGGGCTGCCAGATCGCCACTCTTGTGTTCTCAAAGTTAGGCAGTCACGCATGCCCCGTATCCGCATACCTGAAAACCTTGGCGAGTGCGAAATTATAGTTGCCAAGGCAGGTAACTACGCCGTTTGGAATAGGAAAACGGGGAAAAACCAGTTCATGGTCGCTTGTAAAAGCCGTGAGCAAGCAGAGGAGGTTCTGAAAAGGCTACAAAACAAGGATCATCAGGGGGAACTGTGGTTTTGATCGAGCCTGGCTCAGTGTTACCGCCTTGCAGTGAACTCATTCTGTTCGCTTCCCACCCTAGCCTGATCGCTATCCGCCGCTAACGGCCTGTCTAGGGATCTTGACCCTTAGTCGCGCTTGGTTTCCGCGCCAAGCAACGCCCTCATACCGCTATGCTGGTACAGTGGTTTCGCTGCACCACAAAGGAGCATAGGATTGGGCCACCATAGCCGGATAACAACAAAAATGCGCTTATCCCATCTCCTGCTGTTATTCGGGCTGCTTATGCTCGCGAGTCATCCAGGTGGGGCCTGGGCGGTTTCGCCGTTAGTGCTCGATGAAGGTCGTTCGCGCATCGAGCTCAACGCTCATTTGCAGTATTTTTCCGGCCCGCTGCTAACCGAAGATGTTCATTCCGCTTTTCGTTTGCCTGACAGTGCCTTTGCTCAGCATTCCAGCGATATGCCCAATTTCGGTTTTACCAAGGATCGCTACTGGTTCCGCACCCTGTTGCTGCAACCCGGCAGCGATGAAAATTGGCTACTGGAGTTGCGTTACCCGCCGCTCGACCATGTTGATGTGTACCTGCTGGATGTCCACGGCGAGGTGCTGCAGACCGCCCATGGCGGTGACCGTCGGCCTTTTGCCAGCCGAGGTATCCGCAACCGGCATTTCACAGCGGTGTTACCCGTGCCGCTTGATGAGCCAGTCTGGCTGTATATCCGCGTGCAGACCGATGGCTCGCTGCAATTGCCAGCGCTATTGACCCGCCCTGAGCAGTTTGTCGCCGACTCGCGCAACGAGCAGTATCTGCTGGGGCTCTACTACGGCATTCTGCTGTCGATGCTGCTGTACAACCTGCTGATTTATCTCTCGATCCGCGACCGCAGCTACCTCTACTACATCTTCTATATTGGCTCCTACGCCCTGTTCCAGATGACCCTCAATGGTCTGGCCTTCGAACACCTGTGGCCCGAGGCAACAGCCTGGAACAACCGTGCGTTGCCGTTTCTGATAGCCCTGTCGATGTTTGCCCTGATGCTGCTGACGCGGACCTTTCTGCGTACCGAGTCCAGTGCTTCGTCGATGGATCGCCTGCTTAAACTCTCCTCCGTAGCCTTGGCCATGACCGCCCTGGGCTGCCTGTTTATGCCCTATAACCCGGCCATACGCCTGGCCTCAGCGGTGGGAGTGATAGGGCCTGTTGTAGTGTTCTGTGCGGGCGCCAACAGCCTGCTCAGGGGTTATCGTCAGGCGCGCTTTTTTCTGCTGGCTTTCAGTGCTCTGCTGGCGGGCATGGCCATGTATGCGCTGAAAACCTTTCACCTGTTGCCCGGCAACTCGGTCACCGAATACGGCCTGCAGATAGGTTCGGCCTTGCAGATGATTCTTTTGGCCTTCGCCCTGGCTGATCGCATGCGCCTGCTCAAAGAGGCCAATGTGAAGATCGAGCAAGAGGCCCGGCAGCGCCTGGAACAGCGGGTTGAAGAGCGTACCCGCGAGCTCAACGGTGTCCTTGGTGAATTGGAAACCAAGAACCGCCTGCTCAGCGAATTGAACACCATTGATGGTCTGACCGGGGTGCGCAATCGTGCCTATCAGGATCAGCTGCTAGTGACGGAGTGGGCGCGCGCCTGTCGGCACAAGCGACCCATCTCGGTGCTGATGGTGGATATCGACCACTTCAAGGCCATCAACGATAACCATGGTCATCAATGCGGTGATGCCGCCCTGAAACAGGTGGCGCAGATCATTCAGGCCCACCTCAAACGTCCAAGCGATGTGGTGTGCCGCTATGGTGGCGAGGAGTTTATGGTCATTCTTCCGGAAACCTCCGCTGAAGGTGCCTGCGCCTTGGCCGAGAGCATCCGCCACGGCCTGGCGGATGCCGAGATCGATACGGGTAACTGCATGCTCAGGCTTACCGTGAGTATCGGGGTGGGCAGTTGTATGCCGAAAACCCCTGATACGCACGGCATTGCCACCCTGGTCAGCTTGGCCGACAGCGCGCTCTATGCTGCCAAGACGGGTGGGCGCAATCAGGTGAGGTTGGGTGAAGAGGGCGCGGCTCACAACAGTGGATGCCGCTTCCCGAGTTGATCCGTGTGTCCAGGTCCATCCCACCAGCAGGTAACTGTCTTACAAAGAACCGCTGCGCCAGCCTAACCTACTCGCTATCCGTCGCCAGCGGCCTAGCCTGCCGCCGCCAACTACGCCCCAGCCAGCGCCAGGTGATCCAGCCGGCGCCGGCAAGATAGATCAAACCGCCCGGCACCCACATCAAGAGCCCCGCCAGTTGCTGATCGGCTATATCCCGATTCGCCCCGTAGAACGAGCTATTGCCGAACGTCAGCAGGGCGCCGAGCAGGCCGGTGTGCATCAGCGTCAGCAAGATTGCCAGTAGCGCTTGCGGTACCTGTTGCGGTGTAGCGCGCAGGCAGGCCCACCAGAACAGCCAGGCGCTGAACAGGAAGCTCGCGTGTTCGAGCATATGCCACCAGAGGTTTTCCAGGGCCAGGAGATACAAGCTGGGGGTCTGCCAGATCCAGATCAGCGCGCCGTGCAGCAGCGCCAGTGGCATGGGATAACGGCCGATCCGCAACAGGCCGCGCCATAGCGGCAGCAGCAGCGGCCCGCAGACCGCGCGCCATTGCGGCAAGGGCCTGGCCAGTGCCCAGAGCGGGGCGATCGCCAGCATGAACAGCATGTGCTGGAACATATGCCAGCTGGTGCTGGTTTCGGCCCATTCATCCAGGGGGCCGAATACCGCCAGCACGGCGATCGCCATGGCCAGGTGCAGCCATAGCGCTTCCCGGCCATGGGGGCGAACCCGCCGTGCGCCGAGTCCATAAAGTAACCAGGCGGCGCCCAGCAGCAGGGCGCTGAGGATCAGTGGCAAGCGCTGTGCGAGCGGGTTATCCAGCAGGCCGTGGGCCGCCGCCGGCTGGGCCGATAGCAGCAAAACGATGCCAAGGATTACAGGCATGGCGGCAGCATCAGCATCGGCAATGCGATAAACAGAGTTGCCAGCGCGGCCACCACATGAGTACCGGCGGCGAGCAGGGCGACGAAGCGTTCGCGCGGCTGTTGCTGCATGCGCAGGCCGGCGTGCCAGGACCACCTCGCCAGGGCGCCGAGCAATATCAGGGTAACGACGGCGCTAAGCCCGAGCAGCATGTTCAACCAGTTCCATGGACCCTGCTGCGCTGCGGGTGGGGCGACCGCGCAGGCCACCGACAAACCACCGTAGATCGCGACGAACCACAGGCTCCAGATCAGCAAACCGAGGGGGATATGCAGCGGGTGATAAGGCGAGCGAATTCCTTTCATCCGCCGACTCCCCAGGTGGGTGGGAACAGCACCAGGGCGAAATAGCTGCTCCAGAGCACACCGAGGTTGTAGTACCAGAGTTGGCCGACCACCAGCGGCTCGTAAGGGGCGTGGGTACCGACGTAACCGCAGCGCACGCGTAAGGCTTGCAGGGCGCTGAGGATGGTCGCCAGGGCGCAGTGCAGCAGGTTGTAGATCAGCAGGACGATGATCACCGCATCGTGGGCCGTTGCTCGCGGCGCCAGGTCGCTGGCGAGCAGGGTCCATAACAGCAGGCCGGATTGCGCCAGGCCGATGCCGGCAATCAGCGCCATATGGCCGAGCAGCCCCTTACTGTCGCCGCTGCGCAGGCCTTTGCTGGTGCGCAGTTGCCAGGCGGCGATCAGGCTCATCAGCAGGGCGCTGGCCAGCATTAACCAGTGGTTGAATACCGCTTGCTGCGGCACCTGCCATTGCGGCGCCACCGTCCAGAGGTAGAACCAGCCGAACAGCAGCGCCAGATAGAGCGCGCCGTCGGCCAGCAGGG
>CAMPJN010000051.1 GCA_946886875.1 uncultured Pseudomonas sp. | reverse complement strand
ATGATGGATCAGGTCGCCGCCGGCTTGCAGGTCAGCGCCCGCCCCGAGCGCGTCGCTGCTCTGCGCAGCCTGCTCGACGAGGCCCTCGACCCGAGTAAATTGGCACTGCTGTCGAACGATGGCCAGAGCGGCATCGAGATCGTCGAATTGGACGCCGCCACTGCCGCGCTGCAGGACAGCCTGGAGGAGACGCAGTGGCCGGGCGAAGATAACGGCGTGAACGACAGCGAAGAGATCGAGTTGGCCGAACTCGCCGATCCGGTTGGCGCAGAGGCGCAAGCCCCTGCCGCCGAGCACGAGTCGCTCGACGCTGAAATGGTGGAGATTTTCCTCGAGGAGGCGGTGGATATCCTCGAAAGCGCGGGCCAGGCGCTCGAGCGTTGGCTGGCTGAGCCGGACAACAAAGCCGCGCTGTCGTCCCTGCAACGCGATTTGCACACCCTCAAGGGCGGTGCGCGGATGGCCGAGATACGCCCTATCGGCGACCTCGCCCATGAGCTCGAATCGCTCTATGAAGGCCTGGTGGATCGCCGCTTTGGCCATTCCCCGCTGCTGGCCGGCTTGCTGCAACAAAGCCACGATCGTTTGGCCGTGCTGCTCGAACAGCTGCAGCAGCGCGCGCCCCTGGATCAGCCATTGGAGCTGATCGAGGCGATCCGCAGCTTCCGCCAAGGTGGTGAGCCGAACTTGCCGGTTGTCTCCGCGGCAGAGGATATTGTCCTCGAAGCCGAAGCCGAAGCCGAAGCCGAAGCCGAAGCCGAAGCCGAAGCCGAAGCCGATATCGAATTGGAAGAGCTGGCGCAACCAGCAGAGCCCGAGCAACTGGATGCCCCGCAATTCGACCTGCCACCCTTGGCCGGGGTTGAAGAAGAACTCGATCTGAGCGAGCTGGACGAACAACAGGATCAACCCGTCGAGGCCCCTGCGCAGCCGGCAATAAGCGAACCCGCCGACGAGCAGCTCGCTGCGCTTCTGGAGGCCGAGCCGGTCCCGCAAGCGCCCGTTGACGACCGCGATCCGGAGCTGGTGGAAATCTTCCTCGAAGAAGGTTTCGACATCGCCGAAAGTTCCGCTGCCGCGTTGCAGCGCTGGATGGAGGATGTCGACAACAGCCTGGAGCTCGAAGCACTACAGCGCGATTTGCACACGCTCAAGGGCGGCGCGCGGATGGCTGAGATCCGCGAGATCGGCGACCTGGCCCACGAGTTGGAGTTTCTCTACGAAGGGCTTGGCGAAGGCCGCTTGCGCGCCAGTCCGGATCTCTTCGTCCTGCTACAGACCTGTCATGATCGCTTGGCGGAAATGCTCGAAGCGGTGCGCGGCAACGCCGCCGTGCCGGACGGCGAAGCGCTGATCGAAACGATCAAACGTTTTCGCGCCAACCCCGACGAGCAGTTGAGCATGCCCTCCGCGGTGCAGCTCAAGGCGGTGACCGAAAGCGAACCGGAGAGCACCAGCGAGGACGATACTGAGTCGGAAATCCTCGACATCTTCATGGAGGAGGCCGACGAGCTGCTGGAAGCCATGGAAGAGGCCATCGGTCGCTGGGAAGGCAATCGTGAAGACGCCGCCGCCATCGATGACATGCTGCGCATTTTGCATACCCTCAAGGGCGGCGCGCGCTTGGCTGGGCAGAAGCACCTGGGGGATCTGACCCACGACTTCGAACAACACCTGACCGAAGCGCAGAACCAGGGCGCGCCCTGGCCGGAAAGCGTGTTCGTCGATGTGCAGTCGGCCTTCGAAGGGCTGCAGAAAGAAACTGATCAATTACGCCAGCGCCTGCAAAACAGTCTGCTTGGCGATGCCCCGAGCGCTGCGGTCAGCGAGGTCGAAAGCGCCAACCAGGTCAGCCTGACGACGCCGATAGTGGCGGCCAGCACCGCGCCAGCCGCGGAACTGGTAGCCAAGGTGCTGCCGTTCGTGCGTCGTGCTCAGGAGGCTGCGCAAGAGGCCGCTTCCCGGCGCGCCCCGCAGGAGCTGGTCAAGGTTCCGGCGGAATTGCTCGAAGGTCTGGTCAACCTGGCCGGTGAGACCTCGATCTTCCGCGGCCGGGTCGAGCAGCAGGTCAGCGACTTCGGCTTCACCCTCAGCGAAATGGACGCGACCATCGATCGGGTGCGCGACCAGCTGCGGCGTCTGGACACTGAAACCCAGGCGCAGATTCTCAGTCGCTATCAGGCCGAGGCCGAGCGCGTCGGTTACGAGGATTTCGATCCGCTGGAAATGGACCGCCATTCGCAGCTGCAGCAACTGTCGCGTGCGCTGTTCGAATCGGCATCCGACTTGCTCGATCTGAAAGAAACCCTGGCCGCGCGTAATCGCGATGCCGAAACCCTGTTGCTGCAACAGGCGCGGGTTAACACCGAGCTGCAGGAAGGTCTGATGCGTACGCGCATGGTGCCCTTCGACCGCCTGGTGCCGCGTTTACGGCGGATTGTCCGGCAGATTGCCGGCGAATTGGGCAAGCAGGTCGAGTTCGTCGTCGGCAACGCCGAAGGCGAGATGGACCGTACCGTGCTCGAACGTATAGTCGCGCCGCTCGAACACATGCTGCGCAATGCCGTCGACCATGGCATCGAGCCCGCCGCGGTGCGCCAGGCCGCTGGCAAACCGGTGCAAGGCACCGTGCGTTTGAGTCTTGGCCGCGAAGGTGGCGATATCGTCCTGACGCTGTCCGACGATGGCGGCGGGATCAAGCTCGAAGCGGTCAGGCGCAAAGCCATCGAACGTGGCTTGATGGACGAAGACTCCGATCTGACCGATCACGAAGTGCTGCAATTCATCCTCGAAGCCGGCTTCTCCACCGCCGAGAAAATCACCCAGATTTCCGGCCGTGGCGTGGGCATGGACGTGGTGCACTCCGAGGTCAAACAGCTCGGTGGTTCGATGAGCATCGACTCCAACCTCGGTGTCGGTACCACCTTCCGTATTCGTCTGCCGTTCACCGTATCGATCAACCGCGCGTTGATGGTGTTGTCCGGCGAAGACCTCTACGCCATTCCGCTGAACACCATCGAAGGTATCGTGCGGGTTTCGCCCTACGAGCTCGAAGCCTATTACGCTCCCGATGCGCCGCGTTTCGAATATGCCGGGCAAGCCTACGAGTTGCGTTACCTCGGTGACCTGCTGAACAACGGCCAGCAGCCCAAGCTGGTTGGTCAGAGTCTGCCGCTGCCGGTGATTCTGGTGCGCTCCAGCGAGCATGCGGTCGCGGTGCAGGTCGACTCCCTGGCCGGCTCGCGGGAAATCGTGGTGAAGAGCCTCGGTCCGCAGTTCGCTGGCGTGCATGGCATTTCAGGCGCGACCATCCTCGGCGACGGCCGCGTGGTGGTGATTCTCGATCTGCTCGCGACCATCCGCGTGCTGCATGCCCACCAGCTGACCCAGACCCAACCGCGCCAGCTGACCAAGGCCGCGACCGCCGAAGAAATCGAAGCGGATCGTCCGACCCTGGTCATGGTGGTCGACGACTCGGTCACCGTGCGCAAGGTCACCAGCCGACTGCTCGAGCGTAACGGCATGAACGTGCTGACCGCGAAGGACGGCGTGGATGCCATCGCGCAATTGCAAGAGCACAAGCCCGACATCATGTTGCTGGATATCGAAATGCCGCGCATGGACGGCTTCGAAGTGGCCACCCTGGTGCGCCACGACGAACGCCTGAAGGATCTGCCAATCATCATGATCACATCGCGTACCGGTGAGAAACACCGCGAGCGGGCGATGACCATTGGGGTCAACGACTACCTCGGTAAACCTTATCAAGAGTCGTTGTTACTCGAACTCATTGGACAACTGGTCAATCGCCATCCGGATAAACGCCCATGACAGATAAAACCGCAGCACGTATTGCTGTCATTGCCGATACCTCGTTGCAGCGCCATGTGCTGCAGCAGGCTTTGACCAACAGTGGTTATCAAGTGGTACTCAACAGCGACCCGGCGCGCCTGGACGAAGAAACCCTGAGCGCGTGCGAGACCGACCTGTGGCTGGTCGACCTGGCGCTCTCGGAAGATTCGCCGCTGGTCGACAGCTTGCTGGAGCGGGTCAGTGCGCCCGTCCTGTTCGGCGAGGGCCATGCCCCCGAGCGGCACTCGGAAAATTATCCGCGTTGGGAGCGGCGTCTGTTCGGCAAGTTGAAAAAACTGGTCGGCGATCCGTCCCTGGCGATCGGGCCTGGCCTGCAGGCATTGCTCGAAGACGCTTCGCGTCCAGCGCGCCTGGACCTTCCCGCGGCACTGGCAGGAACTCCACTGACTGCTGGCGAACCCGCTCGGCAAGTGTGGTTGTTGGCAGCGTCCCTGGGTGGCCCGGAAGCGGTGAAGGAATTTCTCGATGCCTTGCCCGGCGGCTTGCCGGTGGGCTTCGTCTACGCCCAGCATATCGATGCCAGTTTCGAAGCGGCCCTGCCGCAAGCGGTGGGCCGGCATAGCCAATGGCATGTCAACGCGGCGCGCCATGGCGACACTGTGCGCTGTGGCGAGGTAGTGGTGGCACCCATAGGTTCCGAGCTGAACTTCAACGACGAAGGCGCCATGCAACTCACCGGGCGTGCCTGGCCGGAACCCTACAGCCCCTCGATCGACCAGATGATGCTCAACCTGGCGCAACATTTCGCCGGGCTCTGTGGGGTTATCGCCTTCAGCGGTATGGGCAGCGACGGTAGCGCCGCCGCCGCGTACGTGCGCCGCCAGGGCGGCCTGATCTGGACCCAGCGCGCCGACACCTGTGCCGCACCGAGCATGCCCGACAATCTGCGCGAAGGCGGCTATAGCAGCTATAGCGCCGATCCCCGCGAGCTGGCCGGGGCATTGGTCAGCCACTTGGCCGAACAGTGCAGTTAACGTCGGGGCATCGCCCCGTAGAGGATGTTTTTCAATGAGCAAAGCCGTAGCCACGCCGAATGCTGTAAGCAGTCTGACCAGCTTGATGGTGCCCCTGGCCGATCGCCTGCTGCTGCTGCCGAACGTGGCTATCGCCGAGCTGATCCCTTATCGCGCGCCGCAAACCAGCGAAGGGATGCCTGACTGGTTTCTCGGTCAGATCGCCTGGCGCGACCTACGATTGCCTTTGTTGTCGTTCGAGGCGGCTTCCGGTGGTCGTAGTGAGGTGTCGGCGGATGCGCGGATAGCGGTGATCAATGCCCTGGGCGGCCGGCCGACGGTGAAGTTCATCGCCCTGTTGGTGCAAGGTATTCCCCGCTCGATCAAGGTCGGCCCCGACCTGCAACACGCCGGCGTGCACTTGGAACCTCTGGAACTGGATGCGGTGAGCATCGGCGAAGAAATACTGAAAATCCCCGACCTGATCGGTCTTGAGCAAAAGCTCGCGGATGCCGGGATGATTTGAAGTAATGGCGGCAAGCCGCAAGGTATAAGCTTCGGGTTACGCAGCGGCCGAGTATCCGTGTCGAATGCAGGCCGGCTTTGCGCACCGCTAACCCAGCCTACAAATCCCCCCACAACTGCTGCGCCACGCTTAGCGCCACCACCGGTGCGGTTTCGGTGCGCAATACCCGCGGGCCGAGGCGCGCAGCGTGAAATCCAGCACCTTTCGCCTGTTCGACTTCGGCGTCAGTCAGACCGCCTTCGGGGCCGATCAGCATGGCCAGAGAGCGAGGTGACGCGTGGCTGGCCCTGGGCTCGGCGACCGGGTGCAGCACCAGTTTCAGCTCGGCTTCAACTTGCAGCAGCCAGTCGGCCAGGCTGATCGGCGGATGAATCAGTGGAATCACCGAGCGCCCGCACTGCTCACAGGCGCTGATCGCGATCTGTCGCCAGTGCGCCATGCGCTTGTCGGCGCGCTCGTCCTTCAGGCGTACCTCGCAGCGCTCGCTGAGGATCGGGCTGATCTCATTGGCGCCCAGTTCACTGGCTTTCTGGATCGCCCAGTCCATGCGCTCGCCCCGGGACAAACCCTGACCCAGATGGATGCGCAAAGGCGATTCGGCGAGGCCGGTAAAGGATTCGCGTAACTCCACCTGAACCGTCTTCTTGCCGACCTCGATCAGCTCGCCGAGAAATTCCTGGCCACTGCCATCGAACAGCTGCACTGCATCGCCGACGGCATGGCGCAGCACACGGCCGATATAGTGGGCCTGGGCTTCCGGTAACTGGTGTTGGCCGAGGGCCAGCGGAGCATCGATAAAGAAACGGGATAGGCGCATAAGAGGTGAACCTGGGGCAAAGGCGCGAATTCTAGCGGTAGGGTGCGCCGTGCGCACCGGTTTCCGTAGGGTGGATGACGTCAACCCGGATCGCGAAAGTCCGGATACTGGGTATTGCCCTGCGCCACGCTGACAGAGGTGCGGGTGGCGATATCGATGCCTTCGCTGGCTACCTCGGCGAGGAAGTCGATCTGTTCGAGGCTGATCACGTAAGGCGGTAACAGATAGACCACGCTACCCAGGGGTCGCAGCAGGGCGCCGCGTTCCAGAGCGTGCTGGTAGACCTTGAGGCCGCGGCGCTGCTGCCAGGGATAGGCGGTCTTGCTGGCTTTGTCCTCGACCATCTCGATGGCCAGGGCCATGCCGGTCTGGCGTACTTCGGCGACATGCGCATGCTCGGCCAGATGCGCGGTGGCGGTGGCCATACGTGCGGACAGGGCTTTATTGGCCTCGATCACATCGTCCTGCTCGAAGATATCCAGGGTCGCCAGCGCGGCGGCGCAGGCCAGCGGGTTACCGGTGTAGCTGTGCGAGTGGAGAAACGCGCGCAGGGTGTTGTAGTCGTCGTAGAACGCCTGGTACACGGTGTCGGTGGTCAGGCAGGCGGCCAGTGGCAGATAGCCGCCGGTCAGCGCCTTGGACAGGCAGAGGAAGTCCGGGGTGATGCCGGCTTGCTCACAGGCGAACATGCTGCCGGTACGGCCGAAGCCGACGGCGATCTCGTCGTGGATCAGGTGTACGCCATAACGGTCGCAGGCTTCGCGCAGCAGCTTGAGGTAGATCGGGTGGTACATGCGCATACCGCCGGCACCCTGGATCAGCGGCTCGACTATCACAGCCGCGACCTCGTGGCTGTGCTCGGCGAGGGTTTGCTCCATATGGGCGAACATCGCCCGCGAGTGATCTTCCCAGCTGATGCCGTCCGGGCGGAAATAGCAGTCCGGGCTGGGTACCTTGATGGTGTCGAGCAGCAGCGCTTTGTAGGTGTCGGTAAACAGGCCGACATCGCCGACCGACATGGCCGCGATGGTTTCGCCGTGGTAGCTGTTGCTCAGGGTGACGAAGCGTTTTTTCGCCGGTTTGCCGACGTTCAGCCAGTAGTGAAAGCTCATCTTCAGCGCGACTTCGATGCACGAGGAACCGTTGTCGGCGTAGAACACCCGGTCCAGGCCGGCCGGGGTCAGCTTGACCAGGCGTTCGGACAGCTCGATCACCGGCGCGTGGCTGAAGCCGGCGAGGATCACGTGCTCCAGTTGATCGACCTGATCCTTGATGCGCTGGTTGATCCGCGGGTTGGCGTGGCCGAACACATTGACCCACCAGGAGCTGACGGCATCCAGGTAGCGTTTGCCGTCGAAGTCCTCCAGCCAGACTCCTTCGCCGCGTTTGATCGGCACCAGCGGCAGCTGTTCGTGATCCTTCATCTGAGTGCAGGGATGCCAGAGCACATTCAGGTCGCGCCGCATCCAGTGGTCGTTCAGGCTCATTTCGGCTCTCTCAATCATTTGCGCCAAGCCTATCAGAAGCACCGCGGCGAATGGGCGGCACAAGTCCGGGGGCATCGACAGAATCAACGCGCTGAACGAGCATGGTCAAAGATCGTATTTCTAGATATGTAAAAGCAGAAATTTCCGCTTTAAGTCGATAGGTATATTGCTAGTCTTGGCCGATCTTTTTCTCCGAGATCGCGCTTCATGCAATGGCGTAACTCCCCGTCCCGTTATGGATTGGTCAGTGTCCTTATTCACTGGCTGGTGGCTGTGGTGGTATTCGGTTTGTTCGGCCTGGGCTACTGGATGGTCGGCCTGGATTACTACAGCAGCTGGTACAAGACCGCGCCGGATATCCACAAAGGCATCGGCATCCTGTTGTTCGCAGTGATGCTTGCGCGGTTGCTCTGGCGCTGGCTCAGCCCGCCGCCCGGGAGCTTGCCGAATCATGGTCGCCTGACCCGCCTGGGCAGCAAGCTCGGCCATGGCTTCCTCTACCTTGGTCTGTTCGTGCTGATGTTTTCCGGTTACTTGATCTCCACCGCCGATGGCCGCGGCATCGAGGTGTTTGGCCTGTTCACCGTGCCGGCGACCATTACCAGCATCCCCGATCAGGAAGATATCGCCGGGCTGGTTCATGAATACCTGGCCTGGACGCTGGTGATCTTCGCCGGCATCCACGCCCTTGCTGCGCTCAAACATCACTTTATCGACCGTGATCGCACCCTGGTGCGCATGTTCGGCCGTTAACTGCCACAGCCTGTTCTGGCGGCCTGGAATAATCCCGACCGCCGCTTTACACCCTCACAAGGAGATGTCCATGTTGAAGAAAACCCTCGCCGCACTGACCCTCGGCACCGCATTGTTGGGCGCCGGCCACGCGCTGGCCGCCGATTACGCCATCGACAAGCAGGGCCAGCACGCCTTCGTCAATTTCAAGATCAGCCACCTGGGCTACAGCTGGCTGTACGGCACCTTCAAGGATTTCGACGGTAGCTTCAGCTTCGACGAGAAAAGCCCGGAAGCCAGCAAGGTCAACGTCACCCTCAACACCGCCAGCGTCGACACCAATCACGCCGAGCGTGACAAGCACATTCGCAGCGACGATTTCCTCAGCGTCGACAAGCACCCGACCGCCACCTTCGCCTCCACCTCGGTCAAGTCCACTGGCGAAGGCACCGCAGACATCACTGGTAACCTGACCCTTAACGGCGTGACCAAGCCAGTGGTAATCGCCGCCAAGTTCATCGGTCAGGGCGACGACCCATGGGGCGGCTACCGTGCCGGTTTCGAGGGCAGCACCACGCTCAAGCTGAAAGACTTCGATATCACCAAGGACCTGGGCCCAGCCTCGGAAAGCGTTGAGCTGATCATCTCGGTTGAAGGCGTACGCCAGTAGGCCAATAAGGATGGGTTAGCCGCACAGCGGCGTAGCCCATCATTGGAGCCGGCATGGATATTGAGTGCCGCACCAACAAAAACGCCGCCCCTGGGGGCGGCGTTTTCGTGTGCGGTTAGCTGACTATGACTCTTCGCGATTGCGCGTCAGCAGGGCCGGCTTCTCGGTTCTCGGTCGGCTGTTGTTGGCCAATTCGTCGAGTTGCTCGGGCGTCGGGAAGCGGTCGAGCCGCGAACCCTTATGCACGATCACCGGCTGCTTGTCCCGTGGGTTTTTCACTGCCGCTTCCTGACGTGGCAACTCATCGCGATTAAGCGAGGTGGTGCGGGTGTCACGCGGCGGTCGCGCACGAGCTGCGCCATTACGACCCTGGCCACCAGCGGCGCCGGAACCGGAGCCCTGACGACGGCCGCCGGCAGCGCCGCCACCGGAATTGCTGCGTGGACCCTTGCCGGCTGGGCGCGGGCCTTGGCCGACACCATTGCTGGCGCTCGGGCCGCTTGCTGCTGCAGGCGCACCGGGCCGACGACCACGATTCTGCTGCTTGTTGTTCTGGTTCGGGCTGACATAGTCGACCCGGTTACCGAAGTTATCGATCTCATCGTCGCGGAACTCGTCCGGCGCGCGGTCCGGAGGCAAGGCAGGCACTGCCGGTGCGGCGGCTCGGGCCGAACCACGGGGCTGTTGCGAACGACCACCCTGGGGTTTGGCGGCGCGGCTGTGTTCCTTGCCGCTGTCCTTACCCTTGTCCTTGCGACCGCCGCCATGGCGCTCGCCGTCCGGCTTGGCGCCGCGCGGTTGACGCGGCTTCTGCGGCTCGCGCACTTCCGGGCGTTCGGCTTCGACCTTGCTCGCGTCGAAACCGAGCAGATCGCCATCGACGATCTTCTGCTTGGTCATCCGCTCGATGCCCTTGAGCAGCTTCTCTTCGTCCGGCGCGACCAGCGAGATCGCCTCGCCGCTGCGCCCGGCGCGGCCGGTACGGCCGATACGGTGCACATAGTCTTCTTCGATATTCGGCAGTTCGAAGTTGACTACGTGGGGCAGTTGATCGATATCCAGGCCGCGTGCGGCGATATCGGTGGCGACCAGGATTCGTACCTTGCCCGCCTTGAAGTCGGCCAGGGCCTTGGTGCGCGCGTTCTGGCTCTTGTTGCCGTGAATCGCCACCGACGCCAAGCCGTGCTTGTCGAGGTACTCGGCTAGGCGGTTGGCACCGTGCTTGGTGCGGGTGAACACCAGTACCTGTTCCCAGGCGCCGGCGGTGATCAGGTGGGCGAGCAGGGCGCGCTTGTGGCTGGCCTGGACGCGGAATACACGCTGTTCGATACGCTCGACCGTGGTGTTCGGCGGCGTTACTTCGATGCGCTCGGGGTTGTGCAGCAGCTTGCCGGCGAGGTCGGTGATGTCTTTCGAGAAGGTCGCCGAGAACAGCAGGTTCTGGCGCTTCGTCGGCAGCTTGGCCAGCACCTTCTTGACGTCATGGATAAAGCCCATGTCGAGCATGCGGTCGGCTTCGTCGAGGACGAGGATTTCCACATGGGAAAGGTCGATCGCACGCTGGTTGGTCAGATCGAGCAGGCGTCCCGGGCAGGCCACCAGTACGTCGACGCCTTTGGCCAGCGCCTGTACCTGGGGGTTCATGCCAACGCCGCCGAAGATGCAGGCGCTGACGAATTTCAAATCGCGGGCATACAGCTTGAAGCTGTCATGCACCTGGGCGGCCAGTTCGCGGGTCGGGGTCAACACCAATACGCGCGGCTGCTTGGGGCCGTGGCGTTGTTCGCGATCCGGGTGACCGTTAGGGAACAGTCGCTCGAGGATCGGCAGGGCAAAACCGCCCGTCTTACCTGTACCCGTCTGGGCCGCCACCATCAGGTCGCGACCTTGCAACGCGGCGGGGATGGCCCGCTGTTGCACCGGAGTGGGTTGGGTGTAACCGGCGGATTCGACCGCGCGGACTAGTGCCTCGGAGAGACCGAGGGAGGCAAAGGACATGTGTAATCCTGTCTAGTGAGGGCTTAGCCCTATGGGGTGTATTGCCTGGCTTGAATCGCGCTTGGGGGGCGCAATCCCGTCCGGTACTGCTGACCTCTGGGGGCTAGCATCCGGGCGCAAGCCTGGCGGGAAGGCCCGAGTATAACAGAGCTGAGGCTTTGCGCAGCTGTGGCCTGCTTAACGGTGCGCAGCGCCGTTGCCGTGGGTTTTCGGCTACCGGGGTGCGAGTTCGGAGGCCGCGAGTTGCAGGCTGGGACGTATGCCGTAGCGGGCGAGCAGCAGGGCGTAGGCCGGTTCGAGCTTGAGCAGACGCAGTTCGCGGGCGAAGTCCTCGGCCAGTTCATCGAGACCGGCATTGCGCCGCAGGCCGAGGTAGAGGAAATCGCGACCGACGACCTGGGGGTGATAGGCGACCGCATCGTTCAGGCCCATGCTGTCGAGCACGAAGCGCCCGGCATGGCGGTCGTTGACCACCAGATGCACGCGCTCGCGCATCAGCTTGCCGAAATTGGCCGCATGGTTGGGTGCCGGCTCGCGGACGAACTGCGCCGATTCGGCGAAGGCCCGATCGGAATACCAGTAGCGGCTGGATACGCCTATTCTCAGGCCTTGCAAGTCGTCGAGGGCGCGAAACGGGTAGGGCCGGTTCTTGGCGTAGAACAACACCAGGTCGATCCGCGACAGCGGTTCGCTGGGGAACAGCAACGTGGCCTCGTTTTTCTGGGTGCGGTAGCTGCCGAGAATCGCATCGGCTTTGCCTTGTTCCAGGGCCAGCGTGCAACGTTTCCAGGGCAGCATCTGCCACTCGGTTTGTACGCCCAGGCGTTGCAGGACAATTCGCGTGGTGTCGTAGTCGAGGCCGTGCAGTTCGCCGTTTTCTTCGTAGATATAGGGTGGCCAGGCTTCGCTGACGATACGCAGCGTGCGGCCTTGGGCGGTGAGACTCAAGCAGGCGAGAACAACGACGAAGAGAATGCTGCGCTGGGCGTTCATGGCGCGAGAGTATGCGAAAAATAACGCGACTGTATAGTCATTCTTTAGTCGCGTACGATCAAGTGTGGGCGTTCATTGACCGGGATAAGGGCGCGACGGCAGTGGCGAGGTTCTGGAGCGAAGGGGTTTATCGGCGAGCCGGGCTCGGCGACAAACCCCGTCCGTTCAGGTGGTCAAGCGGTAGCAGGGCTCATAGGCATTGTTGCCTGGCAGCTTCATCCGATGTTGCTCGACGAAGGCCTGCAGCAGGCGATCCAGCGGCCGCATGATGTCCGGGTCGCCGGTGATCTCGTAAGGGCCGTACTCTTCGATCAGGCGAATGCCCTTGTCCTTGACGTTGCCCGCGACTATGCCGGAAAACGCCCGACGTAGATGCGCCGCCAGCTCATGCACCGGTTGTTCGCGGGTCAATTTCAGGCTGGCCATATTGGCGTGGGTCGGTTCGAAAGGGTGCTGGAAACTCTCGTCGATCTTCAGCAGCCAATTGAAGTGGAAGGCATCGTTATGGTCGCGGCGGTACTGGGTGACCTCCTTGATCCCGGCGGCCATCTCCCGTGCCACCAGGCTCGGATCGTCGATGATGATATTGCAGCACTGCTGGGCTTCGGCACCGAGGGTCGCGCCGATGAATTCATGCAGCTGTTTGATATAGGGCGCGGCGCTTTTCGGGCCGGTCATGATCAGCGGGAAGGGCAGGTTCTGATTGTCCGGGTGCATCAGGATACCGAGGAAATACAGCAGCTCTTCCGCGGTACCGGCGCCGCCGGGGAAGATGATGATGCCGTGACCGACGCGGACGAAGGCTTCCAGACGTTTTTCGATATCCGGCAGTATCACCAGTTCGTTGACGATCGGGTTGGGCGCTTCGGCGGCGATGATCCCCGGCTCGGTCAGCCCCAGGTAACGACCGCTGACATTGCGTTGCTTGGCGTGGGAAATGGTCGCGCCCTTCATCGGTCCTTTCATCACCCCCGGGCCGCAGCCAGTGCAGACATCGAGGCCGCGCAGGCCCAGCTCGTGGCCGACGGTTTTGGTGTACTTGTATTCCTCGGTGCTGATCGAGTGACCGCCCCAGCACACGACGATTTTCGGCTCGACCCCGGCGCGCAGGGTGCGGGCGTTGCGCAACAGGTGGAAGACGTAATCGGTGATGCCCTGGGAACTGCTGAAATCGACCCGCTGATTTTCCAGTTCGCTCTGGGTATAGACGATGTCGCGCAGCGCGCTGAACAGCATCTCGCGGGTGCTGGCGATCATCTCGCCATCGACGAAGGCGTCGGCGGGGGCGTTGATCAGTTCCAGGCGAATGCCGCGATCCTGCTGATGGATGCGTATTTCGAAGTCCGGGTAGGCTTCCAGAATGGTTTTCGCGTTATCGCTGTGCGAGCCGGTGTTGAGAATGGCCAGGGCGCATTGGCGAAACAATGAATAGACGCTGCCGGAGCCGGTCTCGCGCAACTGCTGTACTTCGCGCTGGGAGAGGGTTTCCAGGCTGCCCTTGGGGGTGACTGTGGCGTTGGTGGTTTTTCTTGTGGCCATTGCGGCGCTCCATGGTTGAGATAGCAGCCATACATGGCTAACGGACCGTTGAAAAACTGTATGTGGCGATACGGGTTGGTTGTTTGCCTCTTATTGCGCACCGATTGGTCGGCTTGCCTGTTTCAGCGGTCTCGTAGTCGGGATATTGCTTAGTAGCCGATCCCGACAGGGTGGTTTCGCGGTACAGCCGCGCAGATCAGCGAGCGATCGATGGCGGACTGTGCCTTTAGCGAATATAGCCCATAGGGTTGGCAGTTACCGTGCGAACGCTCAAATACGGGCGTTCTGGCTCTTGATGCTGCTGTGCCGATCCGGGCTACGAGGCGTGTAGCCCGGAGGCGATCTGGGGTGGTCAGCGCGGCAGTTTGAGGTTATTCCAGATCGCCAGGCTCGGCTCGGCCTGGTTCAGGGTGTAGAAGTGCAACCCCGGAGCGCCACCCTGCAGCAGCCGCTCGCACATATCGCTGACCACCTGTTCGCCGTAGGCCTGGATGCTCTCGCTGTCGTCGCCGTAAGCTTCCAGCTGCTTGCGTATCCAGCGCGGGATCTCGGCGCCGCAGGCATCGGAGAAGCGCGCCAGTTTGCTGTAGTTGGTGATCGGCATGATGCCCGGCACTACCGGGATATCGACCCCCAGCCTGCGTACCCGCTCGACGAAGTAGAAGTAGCTGTCGGCGTTGAAGAAATACTGGGTGATAGCGCTGTCCGCGCCGGACCGGGCCTTGCGCACGAAGTTGGCAATGTCGTCCTCGAAATTGCGCGCCTGTGGATGCATATCCGGGTAGGCGGCGATTTCGATATGGAAGTGATCGCCAGTCTCTTCGCGGATAAAGCCGATCAGCTCGTTGGCGTAGCGCAGCTCACCGCTGGCCATGCCCATGCCGGACGGCAGGTCGCCACGTAGCGCCACTATGCGGTTGATCCCGGCGTTCTTGTACAGATTGAGCAACTCGCGCAGCTCGGCCTTGGAATCGCCGACACAGGACAGGTGCGGCGCAGTGCTCACACCGACATCGTTATTCATTTGCAGCACGGTATTCAGGGTGCGGTCACGGGTCGAACCGCCGGCACCGTAGGTGCAGGAGAAGAAATCGGGGTTGTAGGTCGCCAGCTGGCGCGCCACATTCAGCAGTTTTTC
>CAMPJN010000050.1 GCA_946886875.1 uncultured Pseudomonas sp. | reverse complement strand
GCGTCGGCCATATAGGGGGCGATATCGAGGAAGTTCTGCCCGAACCACCAGAAGCACAGGCTGGCGCCGAAGGTGTCGCGCTGACGCAGTAGGGCGAACATGGCGACCGCCGGCATCAGCAGTTGGCCGAGGGTGCCGCCGAGAGAGCCGATAAACTGGCCGAAGATGCCGAAGACCACATGCCCGGCTTCGTGAAAGGGCAGGTTGACGTTATGCAGGAAGCCCGGCGCGTCGCCGAGGCTGGCGATGTCGCGCAGGATAAAGCTCAAGCTCCAGAGCACGAACAGCGCCCAGAGCAGCGCGCGGCCGTACCAGAACGCACCGGTCTCGGGCGGTGTCAGCAGACGCTGGCGCAGCCTGGCGGCCAGTGAGGGAACGGTTTGCGTCTCGGCAATGGCGTCGGCAAGTTCCGCCTGGCGTTCGAGATATTGCGCGTACTTGCTGAAGACGATGCCGCAGTGCGGGCAGTCGAGCCTTTGTGCATCACGCGGTTGTTGGCATTTGGGGCAGTGCAACGCTCGGCTCCTTCTGCGATGGCCAGTGGCTGGCCATCAGTCTAGAAGGTGCCGAGGCGGGTGTCTGCTGCCCTTATGTGTGATGTCAGCGCTGCGGCGTACCCCGTACCGGCGCGCCGTTGGCCTTGTAATAGGGTGCTGTGCTGCGCGGCAGCGGGGTGCGGCCGCGGATCTGGTCGGCGATTTTCTCCGCCATCATGATGGTCGGCGCGTTGAGGTTGCCGGTGGTGATCAGCGGCATGATCGAGGCATCGACCACCCGCAGCCCCTGCAGACCATGCACCCGGCCTTGGCCGTCGACCACGGCCATTTCATCTTCGCCCATCTTGCAGGAGCAGGACGGGTGATAGGCGGTTTCGCCGTGTTCGCGGATAAAGGCATCCAGCTCGGCGTCGCTTTGCAGTTCGGCGCCGGGGCTGATCTCGCGACCGCGGTAGGGTTCTAGCGCCGACTGCGCCATGATCTCGCGGGTGATGCGGATGCCGTCGCGGAACTCGCGCCAATCCTGCTCATGGGCCATGTAATTGAACAGGATGCTCGGGTGCTGGCGCGGGTCTTTCGAGGTGACCTGTACGCGCCCACGACTCGGCGAGCGCATGGAGCCGACGTGGGCCTGGAAGCCATGTTCGTTGACCGCGTTGCTGCCGTTGTAATTGATCGCCACTGGCAGAAAGTGGTACTGGATATTCGGCCATTCGAACTCGGCGCTGGAGCGGATAAAACCTCCGGCCTCGAATTGGTTGCTGGCGCCGATGCCTTGGCCGAGAAACAGCCAGTTGGCGCCGATCTGCGGCTGGTTCCACCATTTCAGCGCCGGGTACAGCGACACCGGCTGCTTGCAGGCGTATTGGATGTACACCTCCAGGTGATCCTGCAGGTTCTCGCCGACGCCGGGCAGGTCGTGCACCACGGGGATATCCAGATCGCGTAGCAATGCCCCTGGGCCAACCCCGGAGCGCTGCAAAATCTGCGGCGAGGCGATGGCGCCAGAGCACAGCAGCACTTCGCGGCGCGCGTTGACGGTCACCGGGGTATTGCTGTCGCCCTGCAGATAGCTGACGCCGATAGCGCGTTTGCCGTTGAACAGGATGCGGTCGGTCAGGGCGTGGGTGGCTATGCTCAGGTTCGGCCGGCCCTTGGCTTGGTCGAGATAGCCGCGCGCGGTGCTGGAGCGCCGCCCTTGCGGGGTGACGGTGCGGTCCATGGGGCCGAAGCCTTCTTGCTGGTAGCCGTTCAAATCGTCGGTGCGCGGGTAACCGGCTTGCACGCCGGCCTCGACCATGGCCTGGAATAGCGGGTTATTGCCGTTTTTAGGGGTGGTTACCGACACGGGGCCGTCGCCGCCGTGGTAGGCGTTGGCGCCTATGTCCCTGGTTTCTGCTTTTCTGAAATACGGCAGGCAGTCGAGATAGCTCCAATTCTCCAGGCCTTTTTCCTCGGCCCAGCCGTCGTAATCCATGGCGTTACCCCGGATGTAGCACATACCGTTGATCAAGGAGGAACCGCCCAGGCCCTTGCCGCGCCCGCACTCCATGCGGCGGTTGTTCATATGGGGTTCGGGTTCGGTCAGGTAGGCCCAGTTGTAACGCCGGCCTTGTAGGGGGAAGGCCAGGGCGGCGGGCATCTGGGTGCGGAAATCCAGGCGATAGTCCGGGCCGCCTGCTTCCAGCAGCAGCACGTTGACGTCGGCATCCTCGCTCAGGCGCGCGGCCAGCACGTTACCCGCCGAGCCGGCGCCGATAATGATGTAGTCGAATTCCTGGGGCATGGGCTTACCTGTCGCGGGCCTGGATGGGAGCGGATATAGACCTGTAGGAGCGGCCGGGCGGCGTACCGCCTTGGCCGCGATAGCGGTTCGCGGCCAAGGCCGCTCCTACAGGTGCATTGAGGTCAAAACACCGAGGCGAAGGCGCCGAGTTCGACCTGCACGGATTTGATCCGGGTGTAGTGTTCCAGGGTGGTCAGACCGTTTTCGCGGCCGACCCCGGACTGTTTGTAGCCGCCTACCGGCATCTGCGCCGGCGACTCGCCCCAGGTGTTGATCCAGCAGATACCGGCTTCGAGCAGATGGATGACCCGGTGCGCGCGGGCCAGGTCGCGGGTCACCAGGCCGGCGGCGAGGCCGTAGTCGCTGTCGTTGGCGCGGCGGATCACCTCTTCTTCGCTGTCGTAAATCAGGATGCTCATTACCGGGCCGAAGATCTCTTCGCGGACGATGGTCATCTTGTCCGTGCAATCGGTGAACACGGTCGGCGCGACATAGGCGCCCTTGGCGTACTCGCCTTCGGTGACGCGCGCGCCGCCGATCAGCAGGCGTGCGCCTTCGCTGCGGCCCTTGTCGATATAGCCGAGCACGCTGTCCATATGGGCGGTGCTGACCAGCGGGCCAAAATTGGTGGCATCGAGCAATGGATCGCCGAGGCGGATGCGCTTGACCCGCTCCAGCACCTTGCTCTCGAAGCGTGCCTGCAACATGCGCGGCACGAACACCCGAGTGCCGTTGGTGCAGACCTGGCCGGAGCTGTAGAAGTTGGCCATGACCGCAATGTCGGCGGCGCGGTCGAGATCGGCGTCTTCGAAGATGATCAGCGGCGATTTGCCGCCCAGCTCCATGGTCACTTCCTTGAGCGACGAGCTGGACGCGCTGGCCATGACCTTCTTGCCGGTGACGGTGCCGCCGGTAAAGGAAATCTTCTCGATCCCGGGGTGTTCGGTCAGCCATTGGCCGACTTCGCGGCCGCTGCCGGTAACCACGTTGAACACGCCGTCGGGCAGGCCGGCTTCGGTATAGATTTCGGCCAGCTTGAGGGTGGTCAGCGAGGTGACTTCGCTGGGTTTGAAGATCATCGCGTTGCCGGCGGCCAGGGCCGGGGCGGATTTCCACAGAGCGATCTGGATCGGATAATTCCAGGCGCCGATGCCAGCGACCACGCCGAGCGGTTCGCGGCGGGTGTAGACGAAGCTGGTATCGCGCAGCGGGATCTGCTCGCCCTCGATGGCCGGGGTCAGGCCGGCGTAGTATTCCAGCACGTCGGCGCCGGTGACGATATCGACGTAGCGGGTCTCCGACAGTGGCTTGCCGGTGTCGAGGGTTTCCAGCTCGGCCAGTTCGTCGTTGCGCTCACGCAGGATATCCACCGCCTTGCGCAGAATGCGCGAACGCTGCATCGCGGTCATCGCCGCCCAGACCTTCTGCCCGGCGCTGGCGCTGGCCACCGCGCGTTCGACGTCGGCCTGGCTGGCGCGCTGCACCTGGGCGAGCACTTCGCCGGTAGCCGGGTTGATGGCGTCGAAGGTGGCGCCGCTGCTGGCGTCGACATAACGGCCGTCGATATAGAGTTTTTGTTCGGCGAAACGAGGCATTGCGTGGTCCTCTGGTTCGGTGCTCGGCGATCCAGGGTGGAGACGCCGGATGCCGTGGAGGTGAAGGCGGGAGTGAGCGACAGGCTAGAATATTTTTATTGAACGTTCAATCAACAAAAGCGACCAGGCCCAAGCCAAACGCGACATGGGGTGGTCCTTGTGACCTCTTTCCCCTAGGGCGGGTTAGCCGCCAGTGTGATATTCAGGCAGCGCCGCATAGCCCGCCATGGCATTGGGTTACGCGGCTATCGGGCGACCAGCGCGGCCGCAAAGACACCTCAGCCCGCCTTGGCTAACTGCACATCCAGATAGTCGTAGGCGATCTGCATGGCCTGTTGGGTATCGAAAGCTTCGCCGGACAAGGCGCCGCGCAGCCACAGGCCATCGATCAACGCAGCCAGCCCGCGCGCCGCGGTGCGCGCTTGTTCCAGGGGCAGCACGCGATGGAACTGCCCGCATAGATTTGAATACAGGCGAAGATCGTTGACCCGCTGCAGGCGGCGTAGCGAAGGCTGATGCATGCTGCTGGCCCAGAATGCCAGCCAGGTTTTCATCGCCGGACCATTGACCTGGCTGTCGTCGAAGTTGCCATCGATGATTGCGCGCAGGTGGGTACGTGGGCTGTCGTCGCCCAATGCCGCACGGCGCTCGCGCACCGCCTTGGCCAACGCCAGCATCAAGTGGCGCATGGTGGCTTCGAGCAGGCCGTTCTTGTCCTTGAAGTAGTGACTGATGATGCCGTTGGAAACCCCGGCCAGTCGGGCGATATAGGCGATGCTGGCATCGCCCATGCCGACCTGATCGACTGCCGCGAGGGTCGCCGAGATCAATTGCGAGCGGCGAATCGGTTGCATTCCAACCTTGGGCATCGGTGTCTCCGGCAGTACAGGGTGCCGGTAGCATAGGGTTTTTTTGATTGTTCAATCAATCAATCAATAAAAGCGAGACGCCTGGCTCTTGGCGCTCACTCCAGCGGCTCGTCGTCACGAATCAGGATATAGCGGCCGCCGTCGGCATCCTCGTGGAAGTCGCAGACGAAGTACATCACCACCTCGCCCAAACCCGGCATGCTCGCCACGTAGTCGCCGGGCTCTACTACGAAGTGCTGCGCCGACCCCTGCTTGGCTTCGCAGGCGATACGTGCGGTGAAAAACAGCGTCGGATCGCTGTCGGCGAAGAATTCTTCACGCTCCAACGCATCCCATTCGGCGGGCGCTTCGAAAGGGCCGGTGAAGACAATTTTGGCATCGCCCAGATCTTCTTCCTCGGCATCCGGGTCATTGGCATCCGGCCGGTAAACCGTGCAGTCCTGGGCTTCGGGATGGTTGAGAATGGCTAGATGGTATTCGGCAGCGGTAGTGGGCATGGTTGGCTTCCGTGAGAAGTGCGGCGGCAAGTGTGAGGTGGCGCCATTCTAGCGCCGCTGGTGCCGGATATCGCCTATTCGGGGCCAGACAACGCCAGACGAACCAGCACCGGCAAGTGGTCTGAGCCCAACTGCGGACCTACCTGACGCGCCACTACCGCCCAATGGCGCGAGACCAGCACCTGGTCGATAGGGATGCCGATCCATCCCTGCAAGGCCGCGGGCCAAGTTGCGGCCAAGCCGCTGGCGCGGCGCAAGCCCAGCTCCGCCAGCCCGCTGAAGGCCGACGACCAGGGCGTGGCATTGAGGTCTCCGGCTAGAACCGTCGGTCTGCCGCTGGCCGCAGCTTGCTTGGCCAAGGTGCTTAATGTGCTATTGCGCATGCGGTGATAGTGGGGCGAAAGCGGCGGCATCGGGTGCAGGGCGATGATGCCGATGGACCGGCCATGCCACTGCAGCTGCGCCTCGATATGGGCGATCCCCTGCGCATCCTCGATCACCTTGATCTGCTGCAGCGGATACCGGGACAGTACGGCGATGCCAAAGGGATCATCCTGGGCGACTATGCGTTGAAAGGGGTAGTCGCCGAGGGCACGCAAGCCTGTCGCGTATGCCGGCGACACCTCCAGCAACACCACCACATCAGGCTTTTCCTGCGCCAACCAAATGGCTAGTGCCTGCGTACTGCGGCTACGCAGATTGACGTTGGCGCTGGCCACGGAAAATACCGGTGCCTGCGGATCGCCCTTCGGCGCCGGTGCGGATGCCGTCAGCCAGGGCAGGGGCAGAGCCAGGCATAGAACGGCCCAGCGCTTGTCGCGCCAACTGGCCAGCCCGACGAACACCAGCAGGCCGGCCAGGAATAGCCATTGCCAATGGCTGGCCAGGTCGATCAGCCAGGCCAGCGTGCCTGACGAGTCGGCGAGCAGGTGCGAGGGCAGCGGCAGTAGCAGGCCGAGCAGGCAAAGCAGGGCCAGCGCGGGAAGGCGGCTTGCTCCGCGGACCGGTCGCGGCATTCTAAGCACGCTCGGCCAGCCCAAGCTTTATTCCAAGCGACATGAAGACGCCGCCAATCAAGCGATTCAACCATAGCGACAGCGTCTCGCTGGCCTGAATGCGCCGGCTGGCGAATGCCGACGACAGCGCCAGGAAGTGACACCAGAGCATGCCGTTGAAGTTGAAGATGCAGCCGAGCGTGATAAAGGCCAGGGCCTTGTTCGGTGCATCCGGCGCTATGAACTGCGGCACGAAGGCGAGGAAAAACACCGCGACTTTCGGGTTCAGTACATTGGTCAGAAAGCCCTGGGCGAAGATGCGTCGATAAGACAGCGCGGGTGGCGGCGTGAGCGGGTTCGCCGGGTCGGTCGCGGCCTTCTTTCGGGTGATCAACAGACTGAAACCCACATACAGCAAATAGGCCGCGCCCAGGTATTTGACCACGGCGAACGCCGTACTCGAGGTGGCGAGCAGCGCCGATAAACCGATCGCCGCGGCGAACACATGGACGAAAGTGCCCGTGCCTATACCCAGTGCCGCCGCCGAACCGGCCCGCCAGCCATGGGCGGCACTGCGCGCCATAATCAACAGCGAGTCGGGGCCGGGAGCCATGTTCAATAACAGGCCGGTAATCACGAACAGCAGAAGGTCTTGAGTTCCAAGCATGGTCATCAGGCTCAGGCGGGTTTGGCAGAAGCCCAGCATCGCATGGGCCGCTCACGTGCTGCTGTTCAGGTATATCAGGCACAACAAAAAACCCGCCGAAGCGGGTTTTTTTTCAGACCATTCCAACATCCTGTCGGTAGCCATCCGGGCCATGGTCGATCATCCGTGATCCCTGTGCGCGTCCTGCGCAGCAGCTGATGGACACAGATTAGGCGCCCAGCCAAAGCGACAAAAGGGCGTATTGCTGCGGATGCGTGTAAGACATTCGCTATACGAACGGGGGAATGGGAACCGCCGCACATAATTCAGCTTGGGCGCAGTCATTCGTAGGTGTGGGTTATTGCGCCGACGTGCATCTGAAAAGCGCCCATTCAAAGGTTCATAGCGTCGTTATATGCCTTTGTCCACGCGTCTACTCAGCTCCACCCCATCCACCACCATTTTCCATTGCCCGCCATCCTGGTAGGGCGGTTGGCTGACGACGAAGGTGGTGGCCATCGGGCCGATACCGACTTCCAGGTTATCGCCGACAAAGCCTTTGAGTGGGCCTTCGACCGAGGTGGTGGCGCCGCCTTTGAGGCGTTTGTAGCGCACCGAGCCATCCTGGGTGATCAACAGGTACATGGCGGGCGCTTGCCATTCGCCGACGTAGGCGGCTTTTTCCGCGGGCACCGGTTTGCCGCAAGCCGAGAGCGCGAGGGCGAGTAGTAGGGGGATAAGGCCTTGTTTGACGTTCATCGGGCTTCCTTGTTGATGATCATGGTTTTTGTCTGGTTAGCGCTCTGCTGTAAACCGCATGGGTTGAAACTGCAGGCCGTTCTTGTGCTGCACTTCGCCTACGGCGACAAAACCGAGCCGGGAGTAAACAGCGATGGCATTGATCGATGAGTTAACGGTGAATGCACCGGTGTTGCCGGCTGCTATCGCTGTATCTCGCAGTTGCGTCCACAGCGCTTTGGCGATACCCCGACGCTGAAACCGCGCGCTGACGAACAAATGATAGAGATGGCTGTTGTCGCGCATCGCTGCCGCGCCAACCAGGGTGCCGCCGATATAACCCAGGATGTAACGATAGCCGGGGTTGCGGATATAGCCTGCGATCGCCGCTGGGGAAATGCTCGCGATAAACGCCTCGGCGGCAGGTGCGCCAGGATCGGCGAGGATATCTGCGGCGAGGCCGCCGATCAGTGCGGCGATGGCGGGCGAGTCCGTTTCGTCGGCGGGGCAGATAATCAGCTGCGGGCTTGTTGGGCTGTGGGTTGCGGGCATGGGCTTCCTTGCGGTCTTGCGCGTCCTTGTTGCACCTGCGCCGGAGGTTCGGATAGGCAGTTCCGGTAGGCGATTTAATTCGCAGATTAGCGCAATCGGCAGGCGCAGCAACACCCGGGGCGAGGAGCCGTAGTGTGGAGCGGATCAGCGCAGCAGCTCGTTCCACCCTGCGTAGCGATGCCGGATCGATCCTTTCGGTAGGCTCAAAACCACGATCAGCACGCCCGCGATCATGCTGCCGATCGCCGCGCTTAGGCCCCCTCCGGCCAGTACCCAGGGGGGCGGCGAGCAACCACAGACCGATGGGAATATTCAGCCAGCGCAGCGGCCGTGCGACTTCGGCCATAGCCAGCACCGATAGGGTGATCAGCAGCGAACCCATCAGGTGGTCGCTGTTGGCCATGGCGTCCGCGGTGCCGAAGATCAGCCGGGTACACATCAGCCACACGCCGATCAGGCACAGCGCCGCCAGGTTCCAAGGCAGGTTCACCCCGTACAGGCCTTTCAGGGTCATATGGCCCAGGCTGCCCTCGAACTCTGGGCGCTGCTCTTCACGTGCGCCTTCCATCGCATCGCCCATAAAGAAACTGCGCCAGAAGGGTTTGCCGCGGCGCAGCGCATCCTTGAGAAATTGCCCCATGGCCACCAGCTCATCGAGGGCGTAAGGCATCATCACCAGCATCGCCAGGGCTTGCAGCAGGCACAGCGTGCACCAGGTGCCGATGAAAATCGGCTGGGCGATGATAAAGAAGATGCTCACCACCCCCAGCGGCACCACCACCACGCCGAATGCCGCGACCATCCAGGGCATGGTGCGCCAGCGCCTGGCGTCGCCCATTACCGCCATCAGCAGTTCCAGCATATAGGCCATGACGCCGATTCCGGCATCGGAGACCGGCCAGGCCCGCGACATATCGGAGGTGATGATGGTTTCGGTGCCGTTGGGCTCGGCGCCGAAGAACGGGTCCCAGGCATTGTCGATATGACCCAATTGATAGGCCGCCAAGTAGCGCGCCAGGAGGATGCCGAGCAGCGCGAGCACGGCGATGGGCAGGCGCTGCAGCCAGGTCGAGGGGTTGTAATCCCAGCCGGGCGGCACCGAGGCTTTTTGCATCATGCCGGACATGCTCATGCCGGGCATCATCGGCACCAGCACGGAGAAGCCGATGACCAGGGCACCGACCAGCAGGCCATTGCCATAGCCGGCCGGCGACGGCGTCCATAACAACAACGGGGCGAACATCAACCACAGCCCCATGGTCGCGTTGGCCCATTGGCTCCAGCTGATGCGCAGTAGCGACAGCACGGAAAACCCCACGATCAGCGCACCGCTGAGTACATCGCTCCAGGTCATCCACAGCGCGCGGGTTTCCACGGCGGCAAGCGAACGTTCGGCGGCCAGGCGCGGCAAATCGAGATCGTCAGGGGCGATGGTCAAATAGCCGAAGATGAACGGCGCGCTGAGCAGCCAGAAACCCAGCGCGATATTGACGAAATGACACCAGCGCGTGGCGTCGCGCCGAAGCTCCATCATCTGCATGTGCTGCTGCATGCCCATGTCGGATGGCATCGCGTCTTTGCGCAGGTATTCGGCTTGGTTTTCCATCGAACGCCCCCGGCGGCTTGGCGCAAGCACTACCGGGCCCGCGCGGTGGTTGTTGAAGTACCGACCTAGATGCCGCGGGCTAAGTTCAGGTGATGAGTGGCAAGACTCGTTGATCGATCCAGCATCTTTGCATCTGAACTTCCCCGCCCCGCCCGCGACCTATCGATAAGGTACGACGGCGCGCTGGGTAGGGAGAACGCTCCAGCCTGGCTATAGCGCAGCCGCGAAAACACCACGATGAGCAAAAAAGAAAGCTCGGCACCGGGCCGAGAAAGTTTGAAAGCGCAAAGCGGATAGATAGGTATTCGTCGCGAATGTTCTAGTGCGCCTCACAAGCCGGTTCGGCCATGAGGAGAGCGCAATGAAACTGAAAATTCGAGGAATTTCCACTGACGAATGCGAGCGCATTTGGCGCGGCGGTCCGGATGCCAATGGTCAGCCTGCGCTGCGGCGAATTGCCGAGGGCCTGGCCAACCCCTGCCGTCATTGTCTCGAGCTGATCCCCGCCGGCAGCGAGAAGCTGGTATTGGCCCATCGCCCGTTCGATAGCCTGCAACCCTATGCAGAAACGGGTCCGATCTTTCTCCACGCGACGCCCTGCCAGCGCTATGAGGGCGAAGCTTTGCCCTACTGGTTCGACTATCTCGCCCCGGCAATCGTCCGGGGCTACGACGAGAATCACTGGATCCGCTACGACACCGGCAACGTGGTGGCGGGCAAGGATATTGCGCAAAGCTGTCAGGGCATCCTCAGCGATTCCACTGTTGCCTATGTGCATGTGCGCTCGAAATACAACTGCTTCCAGTGCCGGGTCGAGCGCGGATAAGAGCGTCGCTGCAGGCTTGCCGAATCTAAGACGCAGCACTCAAGCGCCTGCGGAGGCGTCGGTCAGTTCCTGGAAGAGCAACAGCATGGCGAGCGCCACAGGCGCGGGGAATAGGTGCTGCGGGCCGCTGCTGACGATAGCGGGGTCTGCCGGCGTGAGCAGCAACCGCAGCGCTGCGAGCAGGCCGCGGGATTCTGGCTTGGGTCGCGGCAGACGGATCAGCTTGGCCACCAGTCGCTCGCCGTCGCTGATCGCCCAATCGTCCGGGCCGATTCCGAATAGTCGATCGGCAATAGCGCTACGCGGGTCGAGCAGGCGATAGAGCAGCTGGCCCTCGCCATCCAGCAGGTTGAACACGACCTTGTGCAGCGGATTGCTCAGCTTGCCGAGTATGTTCTGCTCGAACTGCATGGCGATGCGCTGTTGTGGGTCCGTGACTATCCAGCGTGATGGCATGATCTTGCGGTTCGGGCGCATGCGCCATGGTTGCTGGCGTTCATCGAACAACAACAGCTCGGCTAGACTCGCCCGCCCGATCAGATCGCACCTCGCCATTACCTGCTGAGTCGCTTCATCGAGCATTGTCAGGCTATGGCGATAGCCTTTGCTCGTGCATTCTTTGCGGTAGCTAGTGCGGGCACGGTAGATCGCCTGGTCGGTGTTGGTCATGGCCTCAGGTTCCGAAAGGGACAGCTGATATTAAAGTCGGACCTAGTGGACGCTGTCAGCAAAGCCCTGCACGTTTCTGCCTGTTTTGGGGTTGAGCAGCCCAAGCCCCCTTTGCCGATCAGGCAAATCCCGCCCACGAAAAAGCGGGCCGAAGCCCGCTCTGTCGTAGCTGTACTACTTGATGGTTACTTCAACCAACCGGCAACGCGCTCCGGATTTTTCGCGATCCAGTCTTTGGCGGCCTGTTCCGGCTTGGCGCCTTCGCTGATGGCGAGCATCACTGCGCCGACTTCTTCACCGTGCCAGGAGAAGTTCTGCAGGAAGGCGAACGCCTCGGGGGCTTTGGTTTCCAGGCTTGGGTTGGCTACGGTGTCTACGTGCTCGTCGTCGCCGAAGACTTTCTTCGGATCTTCGAGGAAGCGCAGTTTCCACTTGGCGAACATCCAGTGTGGAATCCAACCGGTTACCACTATGGCTTCCTTGTTCTTCTCGGCGCGGGTCAAGGCAATCGCCATGGCCGGGCCCGAACTCGGCATCAGCTTGATGTCGGTGAGTTGGTATTCCTTGATGGCGTCTTCTGTGCGGCGCATGACGCCGGCACCGGCATCGATACCGGTGATCTTGCCGTCGAATTCCTTGCTGTAGGTATTGAGGTCGGCGATGGTCTTGGCGGCCACATAGTCAGGGACGATCAGGCCGATCTTGGCGCCTTCGTAGTTGGTGCCAACCACAGTGACCTTGTCCTTGAGCTTCTCGTAGTACTCGCCGTGGGTGGCGGGTAGCCAGGCCGAGAGGGTGACGTCGAGGTCGCCGCGGGCGACGCCTTGCCACATGATGGCCGGTTCTACCGGTTTCAGCTCGACCGTGTAGCCGAGCTGCTCACGGAGGATTTCGCTAGCGACGTGGGTGGCGGCGACGCTGTCGTCCCAGCCATTGACGTAGCCGATGGTCAGGGTGGGTTTGTCCGCAGCCATGGCGGTGGTCATGCCCATGGCCAGGGCGGCGACGCCGAGGCTTTGCAGGCAGAGGGTCTTGAGGTTGCGCATGGGGTAATTGCTCCGTCAGTGAAAGGGCAGTTCGTTGAGTTACTGGCGCGTTCTTCTTGCGGGCCTACGGGTGAAACATGGTCGATGTAGCGTTATTACAGGCACCATGCCCAAATTGAGGCAGCGACTAACCAAGCGATGGGCCAATAGCCTCGCTGTCGAATTCGGCAGGTGCGTTGTCGACTGCGCTGCCCGGCGCGGGCCGGGCGGGCAGTGTTAGGTGCGGCGGGTTACAGGCCTACGTGTTTCTTCACGGCGGCGATGCCGTCCTGACCGTCATAGGTAGTAACGCCTGCCAGCCATTTGTCGAGGATTTCCGGGTTGGCCTTGATCCACTCTTTGGCGACTGTGGTCGGGTTCTGTTTTTCCAGAACCTTCTCCATCAGTTGGCTTTCGATTTCCACGGTGAACTGCAGGTTGTTCAGCAGTTTGCCGACGTTGGCGCAGCGCTCTTGGTAATCCGGCGGTACCACGGTGTAGACCTTGGCGGCGCCGAAGTCCGGGCCGAACACTTCATCGCCGCCTTCCAGGTAGGTGATGTCGAACTGGGTGTTCATCGGGTGCGGCGCCCAGCCAAGGAATACCGCCGGCTCGTTCTTGCGTACGGCGCGTTGCAGCTGCACCAGCATGCCGGCTTCGCTGGACTCGACCATCTTGAATTCGCCGAGGCCGAACTGGTTTTCCTTGATCATTTTGTCGATCAACAGGTTGCCGTCGTTGCCTGGTTCGATGCCGAAGATCTTGCCGTTCAGCTGATCCTTGAACTTGGCGATGTCGGCAAAGCTTTTCAGCCCGGCCTCGGCGGCGTAAGTCGGCACGGCCAGGGTGTACTTGGCGCCTTCGAGGTTGGCCTTGGGCAGTATTTTGACCCCGCCATCCTTGGCGAATGGTTCGATTACCGCGTCCATCGACGGCGCCCAGTAGCCAAGGAAAACGTCGATCTGGCCGCTTTTCACCCCGGTGAAGGCGATGGGTACCGAGGCCATGATCTTGCGGGTCTGGTAGCCCAGGCCTTCGCTCAGGGTCATTGCGACGCCGGTGGTGGCGGCGATGTCGGCCCAGCCGATCTCGGCGAAGCGCACCATCTTGCAGCTCTCCGGTTCCTGAGCCCAGGCGCTTTGCAACATGGCAATGGAGAGCAGGCCTACACCTGCGAGCGTTTTAATCGTTGTCATCTGCGACTCCCTGTGTTGCGCGAAGGTAGATTTCTTATTACCAGCTTTTATTGGCGTTGCAGCTTGCCGCTGAACCATGCGACCAGATTGCTGCGCTTGGCTGCTTTCGGAGTACCGAAGCTTTCGGTAATACGGTCGAGAATGATCGCCAGCAACACCACGGCCATGCCGCTCTCGAAGCCTAGACCGATATCCAGACGTTGGATGCTCGCCAGCACATCGTTGCCCAGACCGCCGGCACCAACCATCGAGGCGATGATCACCATCGACAGGGCCATCATGATGGTCTGGTTGACCCCGGCCATGATCGACGGCATGGCGTTCGGCAGTTGCACCTTGAACAGCAGTTGGCGGGCGTTGCAGCCGAACGACTGGCCGGCCTCGATGATTTCCTTGTTGACCTGGCGAATGCCCAGGTTGGTCAGGCGCACCGCTGGCGGCATGGCGAAGATCACCGTGGCGATGATCCCCGGCACCCGACCGAGGCCGAACAGCATGGCCGCCGGGATCAGGTAAACGAACGCCGGCATGGTCTGCATGAAGTCGAGAATCGGTCGGATGGTGCTCGATACCCGCTCGCTGCGCGCCGCCCAGATGCCCAGCGGGATGCCCAGCAACAGGCTGATCAGGGTCGCCGAGAAGGTCAGGCCGAGGGTCACCACCGTCTGCTCCCAGAAACCGGTGAGCACGATCAGGACGAAGGAAATGGCGGTGAAAATGGCGAATTTATAGCTGATTCGCCACAGGCTGAGACCGACGAAAATCGCGATCAACAACCAGGCCGGTGGCAGCATCAGCAGCCATTCGATGGCTTCGGAGAAACCGTTGACCACACCGCCGAGGCTGTCGAAGCCCTCGCTGTAGTTTTCCAGCAGATGCTGCACCACATCGTTGACCCAGCTGCCCAGGTCGAGCTGTTTCTCACTCATGGGATTCTCCCTGCAGACGGGTCAGCAATCGGCCCTTGCTGATGGCGCCGCTGTAACGGCCGTCGCTGTCGATCACCGGGATCGGCCCTTCGTTGTCGACCAGACGCTCGATCACTTGATCCAGCGGCATGTCTTCGGGAACCGGGTTGATCTGCTTCAGTACGTCGCCGTCCAGCCCGCAGGTTGCGCCGCCTTCGACCAGCAAGGCGATCCGTTCGAGGCTGATCGAGCCTTGGAAATTGTTCTGCTCGTCGACGACGAAGGCGTAATGCTTGTCCAGCGCCTGCAATTCCTGGCACACCTGCTGCGCATCCGGCGCTTTGCCGTTGTGCACGTAGAGCGGCACGCTGTCGGCCATCAGCTGGCCGGCGGTGAGGTAGCGGTTGGTGTCGACGGT